>NZ_JBQQCG010000032.1:0-114619 GCF_052245575.1 Streptomyces sp. 2A115
CGTATCCGGGACACCTCCCTGGTCCCCGTGGCAGCACGGCTGATCCGGGCCGTCGAGGGGGTCGTGGACGTGGAGTTCGACCTCGCCGAACACGCCCGTACCTCCCAGTCGCCCACAACCCCGTCAGGCCACCGCAAGAGCGAGTGAACGAGCCTCAGGAGTCGCCTCCAAGGACAACCAGAGCCACGGCGGGAGAAGGCCGAACCCGAGCCGGCACGTGAGACGGGCCGCAGGAACGCGGGATGCGCACCTGCGGCCGGCCTCAGCCGGTCTTGCGCCCCCACTGCGGCCCGATCCGGTCCCATTCCTCGCCCCACAGGCCGGTGGCCCGGCGCTCGATCCGCAGACGGACCACGCGCCCGCCCGCGAGGATCACCAGACCGCCTGCCAAGGCGCCCCCCGTGCCGGTCAGAACCACGCGCGCCGCTGCCTCCGCGGGGCCGATCGGTGCGGACACCAGCTCCTGGTGTCCGTCCGTCCACACCGACACCGCGGTGCCGACCTTGGCGCCGCCCTTCACGCTCGCGTTGTCGGTGCGGACGGTTCCGTCACCGTCGGTCCAGCGCACCTTCGCCCGCACGTGGTCGTACTTCGTGCCGGTGCTCAGGTCGCGCACACCGGACGGCGCCGTCTCCAGGAGTACGGCGGTGACCTGTCGGCGCTCCGCCTGGTCCTGTGCTGTTCCGGTCTCCATGGCGTGTGCGGAGACGGCCCCGGCAGCAGCACCGCCGACCGTCGCCAGCGCCCAGGCCGCCAGGATGACCCGTGCCTCTACCGCGTCGCTGTGCCGCCGCAGCGGGTTGCGCCGCCACCGCCACCCCAGGACCTTCGTGCGCCTGGCTTTCCGCATCGGTCACACCTCCTCACCGGAACAACGGAGTTGAGTACTGCCAAGGACTGCGAAAAAGGTCTCACCGACGCGATCGCGACGGGAGGTACCACCAGTCCACGAGGGGAGGGCCGGTCAGGGCGCATTCCAGGCGCCCAGTAGGGCCGGTCGGCCCTGGTGCGGCCGGTTGGGACGGGCGGTTCGTCGTCACGGACTGCCTGTCGGTCCGTCACGCAGCGGGGACGAGAAGTCGACGTGACCGAGGCACGCCCCTTCACGGAGCAGAGTCCGAATCCGTAGCGGGTGCGGGCCGCCGTCCTCGCCGCCCACCGCGAACGGCCCGGGTCAGGTGATCCCGCGAAATGAAGTCGGGCCGTTCGGAACCGGATAGGGCCGTACGGCCCCTCCTGCGGCCACTGGCGTGGGCGCCACGCTGGTATCCGCTCACGACAAGCCCCGCCGCCCCGTCGGCGTAGGGCGGGGAGGAGTTCCCGATGCGTACTGCGGTGCTCACTGTCCCGACTCTGGAGGACCTGGTCTCCGCGGCCGTGGCCGCCCCCTCGATCCACAACACACAGCCCTGGCGGTTCCGGCTGGACCCGGACACCGTCACGCTGGAGATCCGTGCCGTGGCGGACCGCGGGCTGCGCCACATCGATCCGACCGGGCGCGCGCTGCACCTCTCCGTGGGCTGCGCGGTGCTCAACCTCCGGGTGGCGGTGGCTCACTTCGGCAGGGAGCCGGTGACCCGGCTGCTGCCCCGGCCCGACGAGCCGGACCTGCTCGCGACCGTGCGGTTCGGCGGCACCACCGCTTCCTCCTCCACACCGCACCTGTACGACGCGCTGTGGCATCGGCACAGCAGCCGCTTCCCGTACTCAGAGCGACCGCTGCCCACTGCCGTCCTGGCCGAGCTCGCCGAGGCCGCACACTCAGAGGGCGCCCTGTTGAGTCGTCCCGGGCCGACCGAGACCGACCGCCTGCTGCAACTCACCCGCGAGGCTGAGCATCGCAACACGGCCGACCCCGACCGGGCCGCGGAGAGCCGCCGCTGGGTGCACGACCCCAACGACGCGGCCCTCGGTATGCCGCCCGGGACGCTGGGCACACAGGACTTCCGGGACCGGATCCCCATGCGGGACTTCGGCGCCCACCGGCACCCGGCCGTACTGGCCGCCCGCCCCTTCGAGACGCGGCCGACCCTCATGGTGCTCTCCACGGGGCACGATCGACGGGCCGACTGGCTGCGCGCCGGCCAGGCGCTCGAACGCGTCCTGCTGGTGGCCACCGCGCACGGCGTACGGGCATCCCTGCTGCATCAGGCATTGGAGTGGCACGACCTGCGCGACCAACTCGCACAGGCCCCTGACGACCGGCGCGCTAACGCCCAGATGGTGCTCCGCCTCGGGTACGGGCCGAAGGGACCGCAGTCCCCACGCAGGACAGCGGAACAGACACTGGCCAAGGCCCCACTGTCAGTCACCCGCTGAGCGCGTCGGCACACACCTCACCCCAGCCATCCCAGCCGACGCGGCAGCCCCGCCCGCGACCATAAGAGATACGACAAGCGCCGGGCCCGGCTGAACATGATCGCCCACCTGCTGGGCTCCGTCCCGTACGACGAGGTGCCGCCGCCGGTCCTGGAGCTGCCGCCCCGGCAGCCGTCGACGGGCTACCAGCGCCGCCGCGCGATCTGCGGACCTACCGTCCCCGATCACGCGGCGAGCCTCTGAGTAACCGGTCGCCGGTCTCACACCGGTTCGGGTACGACAGCGACCGGGCAGGCGGAGTGGTGCAGGACCGTATGGGCGACGCGGCCGAGCTGGAGCCCGAGGTGGCCCTCGCGTCGGCGGGCGCCGACAACGAGCAGGTCGGCCTCGTGCGAGGCGTCCAGGAGCACCTTGGGGGCGTGGCCCTCGACGGTGCGTCGGCGCACTTCCACATCCTCGGGAGCGTCGCGCAGCGCCGTCTCCAGCGTCTCGGCGGCCTGTTCCTCGTGCAGGCGGGCGGGCTCGTCGGCCGGCAGAGGGTGGTCGGTGGTCTCGTCTGCGGGGCACCGCCAGGCACGTACGGCCTCCAGGGGCACCCCGCGCCGCCGCGCCTCCTCGACGGCAAACCGCACGGCCGCCGACGGCTCCGCGTGCTCGCCGACGCCCACAACAACGCGTCCGCGGACCGCGGGCGTCACCTGGTTGTCGTGGCTGGCGCGCAGCACGATCACCGGGCACTGGGCGTGGGCGGCCACGGTGAGGCTCACCGAGCCGAGCAACATTTCGGCGATGCCGCTGCGACCGCGGGTGCCCAGGACCACGGCGCCGGCGTGCCGGCCTTCCCTCGCCAGTGCGTACTCCGGCTCCTCCGGCAGCACGTCGGCGGACACCTTCAGGCCGGGGTGGCGGGCCTGCGCACGGCGGACCGCGCCCCCGGTGATGTCCTCGGCTCGCACCTGCTCGGACGGCCGGCCGAGATCCTTCGCGAGCGCGGCGCCCCCGATGGGGGTCCCCCCGCTCGAGTGCAGCCGAGAGTGGGGGAGCTCCCACAACGAGGCGTACACCACCCGCAGCGGGACCCCGCGCAGCGCTGCCTCGTCGGCCGCCCAGTCGACGGCGCGCAGGCTCGGCTCGGAACCGTCGACGCCCACCACCAGGGCCTCGCCGAAGGCTCGTACAACCGCTGTCTTCATGGTTGTTCCTCCTCGGGAGTGGTGTGTCAGTCGTGCGCGATGACGGCAACGGGGGCGGTGGAATGGTGCAGCACGGCGTGCGTGACGGGGCCGATGTGCGCGCCGAGCGGGCTGCGGCGGATGTGCCGGCCCACGACCACCAGGGAGGCCTCACGGGAAGCATCGACGAGGTGGCCCGCGGGATTGCCCGCGCGGGAGTCCTCGACGACCTTGACGGCCGGGTACTTCTCCTTCCAGCGGTGCAGCACCTCGGCCAGCGTGGCAGCGTCCTGCTTGCCCAGCACGGCGTTGAGCTCGGGGTCGGCGGGCACGCCGTACGCGAAGTACGGCGGCAGGTTCCAGGCGTGGACGACCCGCAGGGGTGTGACACGGCGGGCGGCCGCTTCGAAAGCGAAGTTGAGCAGCGTGTCGTCGGAGCCGTCGGTGTCGAGCCCAAGGACGACGGGCCCCGGCAGGGCCGCAGCGGACGGGATTGCGGACGGATCCATCGCATGTCCGTCCGTGGCCTGTTCCCCCGCCTGTACAAGAACCACCGGCTGCTCGGCGTGCGCCACGACGGCCTGGCCCACGGAGCCGAGGAGGAATCCTCCGATGCCGCTCATCCCCCGGGAGCCGAGGACCAGCGGCTCGGCGTCCTTCGCCGCCTCGGTCAGCACCTCGGCGGGCCGGCCCGGGATCTGCTCCACGGTCACGTTCAGCCCGGGGTGACGCAGACGCAGCTCTTCGGCCGCCTCGCGCGGGATCCGCTCGCTCCAGTGCTGCTGCGTTTCAACACCGACGAGCGGCGCCAGCGCCATGGGCGCGGGGACCGCCTCCCAGACGTGGACCAGTTTCAGCGGAAGGAAGCGCCGCTTCGCCTCTCGGGCCGCCCACTCGGCGGCGGCACGGCTCTCGGCCGAGCCATCGAGACCTACGACAACACTGCGGACCATGGTTTCTGCCTCCTCAACGGGGATTTGGATCCAGCGTGGTGGCGCCGGAGTCGGTGGTGGAGGGGCCGCAGGTCCCCGACCAGGGCCAGTGGGCCCTGTGGGCCAGCAGGCGCGGGGGCGGGTAACTGCTCCCTTCGCGGGCCCCGTTGGACAGCCGGGCCTCGATCAGTAGCCCCGAGGCCAGCCGACGGTGCCCCCTTGCTCCTGCCTCGTCGTTGCGGTGCGGGCCGCTGAGGCGGAGTCAGTCCGCCTCGCTCGGTCCTCACCGTGGAGTTCACCGGCTGCGGCCCGGGGCGGGACGAGGCACGGGATACGCGGACGCACGCGGCGTACGGTGACCGTCCGGGCCGTACCCGAACCGGATCAGCAGCTGCGGGCAGCACCGCCGCCCCGATCCCTCCATCGCCGCCCTCAGGTCCGGCCACTCCATCGCCTGGTGCAGCATCGAGGTGCGCACGCCGTGCACGTTCGCCGTAAGCAGCACGTGCTCCAGGGCCTGGCCGGCCCGCAGCCAGTCCTCTCTCCTGTCGTGCAAGGTCCACAGCAGGGCCACCTGGGCGTGGCGTTCGAAGCGCAGGGCGGGCAGGTGCGGCACGGGCAGCGAGCCGGTGAAGTCCCGCATCGGCATCCGGCCGGACGCATCCCTGGGACCCAGGGCGGTCAGGGGAATGCCGTAGGGGGTATCCGCTCGGGGGAGAGTGATCCAGGTGCGCGCCTCGGCGGTGCGGGCCGGATGGCCGGCGTTGCGGGTCTCGGCCGCCTGGGTCAGGCGCAGCAGTCGCCTCGTCCCAACGATGTCGGGGACATCCAGGTGCGCCCCCTCGGCCCGGGCCGAGCTGATCATCTCCGCCACGACCGGGTCCGGCACCGGGCGGCCGGTGAAGGGCATCCGACTCGTGTGACGCCGCTCGACCGCCTCATACAGGTCGCGGAAGAACGGCTGCCCGTCTACGGCGCGCACAGCCGTCAGTTGCACAGTGGCCAGCAGGTCGGGGTCATTCGGGGCGGGCAGCAGTCGTACGACGGGATTCCAGCCCAGATGCGCCGCGGTCACGCGGAGGTTGAAGACGGCCGCGCCCACCGACAGGTGCTGCGCACGCAGGTCCGGGTCGGCCATCGGCAGTGACCGCCTGCGGTCGGCGCGGACCTCGATCGACCGGCTGTCCGGATCCAGGCCGAACCGCCAGGGCTGCGTGTTGTGGATCGACGGCGCGGCCACCGCCGCGGACATAAGGGCCTGAACGGCCGTAGCGTCGATTTCCCGAGTCTGCATGACGGCTCCTCCGCACGGTTCACCCCCGTGCGGTCAACCCTCGGCCACAGTCCCGCTCCGGAGGAGGGTTGACCGGCCCGTCATCGCGGGCCATGTGGCCTCATACAGCCCGCGGGACGACACCGATCGAACCGACGACGAGAGATACCGAACACCGGTACCCGGGGTCAGCCAGGGCGCGCCCGGACCGGCCGTCGGGGTACTCCAGGCGCGTCGGATCGGTGCCGATCCGGAGGAACGCCTGTCGTATGGGAAGTGGTAATCCCCTTCACTCATAGGCCCGGAGGATGTCATGTCGT
Organism: Streptomyces sp. 2A115; assembly: GCF_052245575.1. Lineage (NCBI taxonomy): Bacteria > Bacillati > Actinomycetota > Actinomycetes > Kitasatosporales > Streptomycetaceae > Streptomyces > Streptomyces sp. 2A115. The sequence continues at coordinate 6,017 of NZ_JBQQCG010000032.1, forward strand.
TCACCGACGAAGAGATCGCTTACATGCGGTCCCAGCCGCTCGCCCGTGTCGCGACGCTGTCTCCCGACGGCCGGCAGCCCGATGTGGTCCCGCTCGCCTTCGAGTACGACGGCACGTACTTCTGGGTCGGCGGGACCGGCTCGGCGGTCGCCGGGACCCGCAAGTTCCGCAACGTCCGGGCCGGCCACCGCGAGGTGGCCCTCGTCATCGACGATCTGGTGTCCCTAGATCCGTTCATCGCACGAGGCGTACGGATCTACGGCCGCGCCGAAGAGCCGGTCGAGCGCGTGGGAATGGTCGGCCCGGGCCTCTATATGCGCATCACGCCCACGGTCTCCTGGAGCTGGAACATGGAGGGCCACCCGGTCGGCAAGGAATGGTACCCGTCGCGGAAGTCGGTCCACGAGGCCCCGCCTCGCGACTAGGGGTAGTCACATGTCCCGCCGGACAGGCCCCAGGCCGCATGCGCAGCCGTGCGGGCCGGGGTGGCAGGTATCGCCAGGACGAGCGGACGATGAGCGGACAGCGTTTCGTGGCCGGCGTGCGACCGTTGCCGGGCTCGTCGGCTGAGGGCACGGTTGATGTCCCTGCGCCGGGCGACGGCACGGCCCGTACCCCAACCGCACGGGCGGGAACGCCACGCCGACAGATCCGGCCCGCTCGTCCCCGCCCGACCATCCCGATCACCAAGGCCGTACGCCACCAGGCAGCGGGCCACTCGGCCCTGCCGGCACAGCCGCCTCGGCTGACACCGTGTCAACGGGCCGCACAAGGCCCTGACGCTCTGGCGACGTGACGGACCTCCCGGGCCGAAATACCCGGAATGCCGAGGTCCGACCACGGTCTCGGCAACGGCATTCTGGGAACGCGCCAGAGGCACCTAGTCCGGAAGGAACGGGAATGACGGACACCCCGGTAGAACGACCGCGGGACGGATCGGCGACGCCCCAGTCGCGGCTGGACGATCTGCTGGAGGGTTTGCAGGCTCAGGTGTCGCGGGTGGGGGCGACCCGCGACCGGGTGCACACGCTCCTGGATGCGGTGCTGGCGATCGGCTCCGACCTGGATCTCGATGTGGTGCTAAGACGGATCACCGAGTCTGCTGTGGCCTTGGTCGATGCCGAGTACGGGGCGCTGGGGGTGCTGGGCGAGGAAGGGCGGATCCAGCAGTTCATCACGGTCGGTGTGGACGAGGAGACCATCGGCGCGATCGGCCACCATCCCGAGGGCCGGGGCATCCTCGGGCTGCTGATCCGGGAGCCGGAGCCGCTGCGCCTGGCCGACCTGGGCCGGCATCCCGAGGCGGTGGGCTTCCCGGAAGGCCATCCGCCGATGACTACGTTCTTGGGTGCGCCGCTGCGGGTGCGCGAGAAGGTCTTCGGGAACCTGTATCTGACCGAAAAGCGCGGCGGAGGCCAGTTCGACGACGATGACGAGGCGGTGCTGCGCACGCTGGCGGCGGCAGCCGGGGTGGCCATCGAAAACGCCCGGCTGTACGACGACGCACGCCGCCGGGAACGCTGGCTGGCGGCGAGTGGCGAACTGACCCGCGGCCTGCTGTCGGGCACCGACCCGGACCAGGTGCTCCATCGGGTTGCCGCAACCGTCAGGCGGCTGGCCGGGGCCGATCTGGTCACGCTGGCGGTGCCGTTCAACGGCGGCGACGGCCTGGTGCTCGAGGCCGCCGACGGCGAGGGCGCTGAACTGGTGCGCGGACTGGTGCCGACGGCCACCTCGCTGGCCGCGAAGGTCTACCACTCCAGCGAGCGCATCACCAGCAGCAGGCTGTCGGCGGAGCCCGAGGCGAAGGGCGGTTCCGCGGGACGGCTGGACCTGGGGCCCGGATTCCTCCTCCCACTGGGCACCTCCGGGCAGGTGCGCGGGGTGCTGCAGGTCGCCAACCGGCCCGGCGGTCCGGACTTCCCCGACGCCGCCATGGCCATGATCGGCGGTTTCGCCGACCAGGCCGCGCTCGCCCTGGAGGTCGCCGAGCACCGCCGGGACGCGGATCAGCTGCTGATTCTCAACGACCGCGACCGCATCGCCCGCGACCTGCACGACCTGGCCATCCAACGGCTGTTCGCCTCCGGGATGACCCTGAACTCGGTGCTGGGCCGATTGGCCGACCGGCCCGAGGCGGCCGAGCGTATCCAGCGGGTGATCGACGATCTCGACGACACGATCAAGACGGTACGCTCCACGATCTTCGCGCTGCATGAGCACGACCGTTCCGCGGGCCGCGGCGGGCTGCGCGCCCAGTTGGTCGCCGAGACCGACCAGGCCGCCGACACGCTCGGCTTCGCGCCCTCACTGCGCATGACCGGTCTGCTCGACACCGAAGTACCCCCTGGCCATGCCGAGCACCTCCTTGCGGTGCTGCGCGAGGCGCTGTCGAACGCCGCCCGGCACGCTCAGGCCACGCGCGTCGAGGTCACCGCCGAGACGGACGGCACCCGGCTGCGGCTGCGCGTGGCCGACAACGGATCCGGCATCGATCCGGCCGTCACCCGCCGCAGCGGCCTGGCCAACCTCCAGCGGCGCGCCGCCGACCTGGGCGGCAGCCTGGCCATGATGGCCAGCCGGCCCACCGGCACCGTCATGGAATGGACCGTTCCCCTGCCCGCAACGGACGGAGAGTAGTCCCGGACGGGTCGGACCGGTGTCCAGTGCCCGCCCCCAGTCGGGCAGTGCTGCCGACGGAACCAGTCCAGGCGCACGGATTCAAGCGAAGCCTCCGTCACCCGGATGATCGTGAACAGGTGCCCCGTCGTGGCACTTCCCTACGGTGTCGCCGCCCACGGTGTAGCCCACTGTCCCTGCCGCGAGCACCATCACGACGAGGCCGAGGGCTGTCGTGGCACGCTTCCGCACCTGCTCTGACTTCGCGTCCATGCGGCCTGGTGTGCCGCGCCGTACGGGCGTCCCGGGTGGTGCCGTTCGGCCCCGCGACTGGGGCCGGTCGCCCTCGCGCCAGAGCCCTCCTCCGCCCGTCACCGTAATGCGAAAGCTCGAACCTGTTCCGGCTGAGCATTCCGAGGCTCGCCGGGGCCTACGCATGGGATGGCACGCATGAGCCCGTTCCGGGATACCGAAGGATCACTCGCCGGGTCCGCCCCGGGCCCGACCAAATCCGGGCCCAGGGCCACCACTTTGTGGACGACGCTGAAGTGGCTCGTCCCCATCGCGGCCGGGCTGATCGTCTATCTGCTGCCGCAGCCCGACGGGATCAAGTCCGGTGGGTGGGCGGTCCTGGCCATCTTCGCCGCGACGGTCCTCGGCCTGATCCTGCAGCCTCTGCCGCTGGGCGCGGTCGCCCTCGTCGGCCTCACCGCCACCATGATCACGGGCACACTGGAGCCGGACGTCGCCCTCAGCGGCTTCTCCGAGCCAACGATCTGGCTGATCGTGGCCGCGTTCTTCATCTCACTCGGCTTCACCAAGACCGGCCTGGGCCGCCGGATCGCCCTGCTGTTCGTCCGGGCACTGGGCCGCAGCAGTCTGGGCCTGGCATACGGGATCACGCTGACCGACCTGGTGCTGGCTCCGGCCACGCCCAGCAACACCGCCCGCTCCGGCGGCGTCATCCATCCGGTCATCCGATCGCTCAGCACCACCGCCGGCTCGCACCCCGGCGACGAGAGCCGCCGCAAGCTGGGCGCCTACCTGAGCGTGACGGCGATGCAGGTCAACACGGTGACCAGCGCGATGTTCCTGACCTCGATGGCTGCCAACCCGCTGGTTCAGAAGCTTGCCGCCGACCGCGGGGTGCACCTGACGTGGACCTCGTGGGCGATCGCGGCGATCGTGCCCGGCCTGGTCGCCCTGCTGGTGCTCCCCGCGCTGCTCTACCGGATCTTCCCGCCGGAACTGCGCGAAACCCCCGAGGCGCCGGGGCAGGCTCGCGCCCAGCTCGCCGAGCTCGGGCGGATGTCCCGAAACGAGTGGACGATGGCGGCGGTCTTCGTCCTGTTGCTCCTGCTCTGGTCGGTCGGTGGCCAGGTCTGGGACCTGTCGGCCACCGTCTCCGCCTTCACCGGCGTCGCTCTGCTGCTCGTGACCGGCGTACTGACCTGGGGCGACCTGGTCGCCGAGAAGTCGGCCTGGACCACCCTGGTCTGGTTCTCCGTCCTGGTGATGATGGCCGGCCAGCTGCAGGACCTCGGCGTCATCGGCTGGTTCAGCGACTCGATCACCGACGCCGTCTCCGGCGTGGGCTGGCAGGCCGCCTTCGTGGCCCTGACCCTGGTCTACCTGTTCTCCCACTACCTGTTCGCCTCCAACACCGCCCACGTGGCCGCGATGTACGCCGCGTTCCTCACAGCCGCGGTGGCCACCGGCGCCCCGCCGGTGATGGCCGCGCTGGTGCTGGGCTTCATCAGCTCCCTGTACGGAGGGCTGACCCACTACGCCTCGGGCCCGGCACCCGTGCTGTTCGGCGGCGGGTACGTCACCCTCGGCGAGTGGTGGCGCACCGGACTGGCCGCCGCAGCGGCCAACATCGTCATCTGGATGGGCGTGGGCGCCATGTGGCTGAAGGTCCTCGGCCACTGGTGAACCCGCCCCGAACGCACCGACCGTCCGGCCCGGCAGGAGCAGCAGGGCCGGACGGCGTGCCCTGCGGTGATGGTCCTCCCAGCGGTGGGAGACGGCCGGCGGCCTCGTCCCAGGCCTCCGGGCGCGGGACGCCGGGACGAGGCCGCCGTCACCCGCTGGCGTAACTTGGCCAGGGCGCTGACCGTGCGGTGCGGGCGCCTGCCCTCAGCGCCCTTGGGCGAACGGCGGGCCGGCAGGCTCACGTCTTTCCTTAGGTGTCCGGTCACCGCCCGGTTCCGGTCTCGCGCCGGGGCACGAGGGTGTTGCCACTGGGGCGGCCGGCGAAGTAGTCCACGACGTTGCCCGTAGTCGTCTCGGCAATTTGGCCAACGGCGTCCCGGGTGAAGTACGCCTGGTGCGAGGTGACCAGGACGTTGCTGAAGGTCATCAGCCTTGCGAGGCGTTCGTCGGTCATCACCTCCAGCGACTTGTCGAGGAAGAACACCCCGGCCTCCTCCTCGTACACGTCCAGGCCCACCCCGCTCAGCCGCCCCGCCCGCAGCGTCTCCAGCAGCGCGTCGGTGTCCACCAGGCCACCGCGGCTGGAGTTGACCAGGATCGCGTCGTCCTTCATCAGGGCCAGGGCATGGGCGTCGACGAGGTGGTGAGTGTCCGGCAGCAGCGGCACGTGCAGGCTGACCAGGTCCGCCTCGGCGAACAGCCGCTCCCGCTCGACGTACTGCATGCCCAGGGCCAGGCAGTCGGGGTTCTCGGTGATGTCCCAGCCCAGCAGCCGCATCCCGAAGCCGTGCGCGATCCGGGCGAACGCGGCCCCGATCTTGCCGGTGCCCACCACCCCGGCGGTCCGGCCGTGCAGGTCGCGGCCCATCAGCCCGTCGAGCCGGAAGTCGAACTCCCGGGTGCGGTGCGCGGCCCGAACGATCCGCCGGTCGACGGCGAGCGCCAGCGCCCAGGCGAACTCGGCAACCGAGTACGGCGAGTAGAACGACACCCGGGCCACCGCCAGCCCCAGCTCCTCGGCAGCGGCCAGGTCGATGTTGTTGTAGCCGGTGGCCCGCTGGGCGATCATCCTCGTGCCGCCCTTGGCCAGCGCCCGCAGCACGTCCGCGTCCAGGGTGTCGTTGACACTGCTGAGCACGACCTCATGCCCGGCGGCGGTGGGGGCGGTGTCCCGGTTCAAAAACAGCCCCAGACAGCGCAGTTCATGGCTGCCGCCGAAGGCCCGGTCGAACGCGTCGTGCAGCAGCGGCTGTTCGTCGGCGAGGACGCCGTACGCGACGATCTCCATGTGCTCTCCTCCCACAGGGACGCATGATCACCTCTCCACCGTAGGCCGCAGCGATGCGACAGAAGGGCCGACGGGCCTCAAGGGCGGGCCCGAGACCGCCGAGAACACCAGGCGCCCCACCGCGGGAACCGGACGAGCCTGCGTGCCCGGTCGTCCCATGACGGGCAGGCTCCCGGTCCCCGGGCCGGGCCTCTCGGCCCCTGCTCGGTGGCCTGCCGGGCTGCCTACTGTCAACGCGGGAAGGGGGTGTCCGATGGCCGGGACGGATGCGGGCACCTGCTCCATCGGCTTCTTCCCACGCCCCGCATCCGGCAGCGCGCTGTTGAGCATGCTCCCGTTGTCCAAGCGGCCCTGGCGAAGTCCGGTGCAGTACCGTGCCCCGTAAGGGCGACGGGAACTACGCGACCAACCCCACCGGCCCGCAGGATCATCACCGTACCTCCAGCGGAGCGCTGGGCTGCCCGTGGCGTGCAACCCGGCCAGGACGAGGTCGGCGGCTCCTCGGCCCGGCCCATGCGACCGCTGCGGTCGGCCAGGTAGTCGGCGTAGCAGGGACCGAGGAGAGCTGAGGCTGCGGGCTCACAGCGTGATGTCCACCCCGTACAGCGTGCGGCCCCCGGCGAGCTCGCGCCCGGTCACCAGCTCCGGACAGATACGGACGAAGACTTCCTCGGGCGAGGGCACCCAGGAGATCGGGCCGACCCGGGCCAGCCGCTTCTGCTCGCCCGGGTCGGTCACAACTGTGGCCCGGCCGGTGACGACGACGCTCCAGCCGGCGTTCCTCGCCGCGTCGACCTCGTCCGCCTCGAAGGCGACCACCGCCCCGTCTACCGCGCGGGCCAGCTCCGAAGCGGCCGAGGTGCGCAGCAGCACCGTGCCGTCGCCTTCGAGGCAGAAATTGACTGGCAGCACCGCGGGCAGGGCGTGTCGCGTGTGCACGATGCGGCCGACCGGCGCCTTCGCCAGCAAGCGGAGGCATTCCTGCGGGTCGAGTTCACGGAATCCGTCGTTGGGGTACATGGCCAGTCCGTCTTTCGCCGGGTACCGCGGTGTGCGGTTTCAGACCATCCTGGCCGAAGGGCAGCGCGGGGTGAGGGGCCATCGGTCCTGGCCGTGCCGGAAAGCAGCCCCAGTCCCACCCGGATCCGGCGCCGGACGGCAAGCGACCCGATACGCACCCACAGGTCACAGCGGCTGTTCCTTGAGCCCATGTGCGGGTTCAGGGTTGTTGCCCGGCATGTCCAGCCGGTCCAGCCGCAGGGCCGATCGGCCCTTCCCTCGGCTCGCCTCACCCTGTTGTCTCAGACCATGTCCGACATCGACACCAGGTCCGTGCCTCACCACGCAGAACGCACCACCGGTGAAGCAACCCTCGTGGAGCTTGGCGGCGAGATCGACATCTTCACTGCGCCGCCTCTCGCGGACCGGCTGGAGGCCCTGACCGCCGGCCGGCACCCCGATCTGGTGCTGGACCTGCGCTCAATGGTCTTCATCGACTGCACCGGCCCGGGGGTTCTGTGCCGGGCTCGGAACCGAGTCGTGGCCCGGCACGGCCGGTTGCGACTGGTCACCGACAGCGTCCGTTTCCGGCGGGGCGGACCGTGGTCAAGTCCGGTCGGACCGTAAGGCGGTGACCATCGGCCCAGTGACGGCGGTCGCGGCGTAAGGAACCGTGGGTGACGCGGTTCCCGACAGACGGGCGAGAACGAGGAGTTGTGTGATGGCGAAGGCGTATCTGGTGGGCAGCGGCATCGCGGCGCTGTCCGCGGCCACGTTCCTGATCCGCGACGGCGGTTTCCAGGGTTCGGACATCCACCTCTTCGAAGGGCAGCGGAACATCGGCGGCAGCCTGGACGCGGGCGGTACGGCGGACGCGGGCTACACCATGCGCGGCGGGCGGATGTTCGAGGCCGAGTTCCGCTGCACGTACGACCTACTGTCCGGCATCCCCACCCTCGACGACCCTTCGGTGTCCGTGACGCAGGAAATCCTGGCCGGACACGAGGAGTTCGCCTGGGACGACATCGCACGCCTCGTCGACGGCGACGGGAAGATCGTCGACACCCGCTCGATGGGCTTCTCCGAGCACGACCGCCTTGACCTGGTGCGGTGCCTGGCGGCCCCCGAGAGCCACCTGGATGGCAAGCGGATCACAGACTGCTTCAGCGAGCGCTTCTTCACCACGAACTTCTGGTTCATGTGGTGCACTACATTCGCGTTCCAGCCCTGGCACAGCGCGATCGAGTTCCGGCGTTACCTGAGACGCTTCATCCACCTCTTCCCCGAGTTCTCGTCCATGTCGGGCATCCACCGGACCCGTTACAACCAGTACGACTCCATGGTGCGGCCACTGGCCGCTTGGCTCCGCGAGCGCGGCGTCACCGTCCACACCGGCTGCCACGTCACCGACCTCGGTTTCGCGCCCGGGCACCGGAGCACCACAGTCAAAACCATCTACCTCTCCCGGCACGGACGGGACGAGAAGATCGCCGTATCTCCCGAGGACCTGGTCCTGGTCACCAACGGCTCCATGACCGACGCCTCCAGCCTCGGCTCGCACACAGCCGCACCGCCACCGGCTCCCCATCGCTCGGACGCCTGGTTGCTGTGGCACCGGCTGGCCCGGGGACGCGAGGACTTCGGCAACCCGGACGCCTTCGACAAGCATGTCAAGAAGTCCCGCTGGGAGTCGTTCACCGTCACCACCAAGGACCCTGCCTTCCTCGACGCGCTGGAGAAGTTCAACGGCCGTGAGACCGGCCGGGGCGGGCTGATGACGTTCACCGACTCCAACTGGCTGCTCACCATCGTCGCTGACCGCCAGCCGGTCTACCGCGACCAGCCCGATGGCGTCTCGGTCTGGTGGGGCTACGGCCTCTTCCCGGGCCGCGCGGGCAACCACACGCCCAAACCGATGACGATGTGCTCCGGCCGGGAGATCCTCGAAGAGGTCCTCCACCACCTGCCCCTCGACGAGGAGGTCGCGACCCGCGTCCTGGCCACCTCCACCGTCGTGCCCTGCCTGATGCCGTACATCACCAGCCAGTTCCTGGCCCGCCGCCGCGACGACCGGCCCAGGGTCGTACCCGAGGGGTCGGTCAACCTCGCCTTCATCGGCCAGTTCGCCGATGTGCCCGACGACGTCGTCTTCACCGTCGAGTACTCCGTACGCACCGCCTGGACAGCCGTGGCCCAACTCCTCGGCCTCGACAGGCGACCGCCTGCCGTCTACAAGGGCCACCACGACCCCCACGTCCTGACCGCCGCCCTGGAGACCATGCACCGCCGGTAACCTCGTGGGGCGATCGACCGACGCACTCGGGTGGCGCCGGGCCTTGACCCCGTGTGTGTGAGCGCCTCGACCGCCTCCGCCGGACGGTCGGGGTAGCCGAAGCGGCTGCAACTCGTCGCGCGCACGGGCTGTTTGCTCCCCCTGAGTGCCCCGAACCGGCCAGACGACACCGGCCCCCTTGACCAGTAGAAGGGCAGGAACCCGCCCTGCCCCGAGGTGTGCAGCCTCGCCTCGACAACCAGCCCGCTGCGCCAACCCGTCAGGGTTGGCGCAGCGGACATCGTGTGTGTCGGGCCGTCCGCTGCCGCCGGACGGGGTCAGCGGGTGCGGGCCGCGTCCTCAGTGGTGAGAGGGATGCGCCAGCGCAGGCGGGTACCGCCTGCGGGACGGTCGGCGACCTCGAACGTGCCGCCGAGCTTCTCCGCGCGGCGGCGCAGGTTGGTCAGGCCGCTGCTTCGGGTGGGCCGGCCCAGACCGCGACCGTTGTCGGAGACGTCCAGAAGCAGTTCGTCTCCGGCGTGGACGGCGACCCCGGCGGCGGTGGCGTGGGCATGGCGGGCCACGTTGGACAGGGCCTCACGCAGCACGGCGAGCAGGTGCGCGGCGGTTTCGTCGGGCAGGGCGGCGTCGACGGGGCCGTCGAACTCCACCGAGGGGGCGAAGCCGAGCCGGTCCTGTGCGATGGAGATCTCGCCGAGGACCTGGGAGCGGAGGCTGGCCGCCTTCTGGGTGGGCTGGTAGAGGTTGAAGATGGTGCCGCGCAACTCCCGGATGGTGGCGTCGAGTTCGCCGATGACCGTGTGGATGCGCGTCGCGGCGTCGGGGCGGGTGATGCGGGCGGTGATGCTCTGCAACGCGAGGCCGGCGCCGAAGACCCGCTGGATGACCATGTCGTGCAGGTCGCCGGCGATGCGGTCGCGCTCGGCCATCACTTCACGATCGGCGCGGGCGGCGGCCAACTCGGCCTGGGCGACCAGCTGGTGGGTGATGTCCCGCGCCACCGTCGAGAATCCGATCAGGGCCCCTTCCGCGTCACGCATCGGCGAGACGGTGACCGCCACGTCGACGTCTGGGCCGTCGGTACGGCGCCAGCGGCTCTGGTAGGAGTCGGCGTGCCCTTCGGAACGGATCTGCTCCACCACTGCCTGGAAGACGTGGAAGGCCGCGTCGGGCATGAGCGTGTCGATGGTCCGGCCGACGATGTGCTGCTCGGTGTGGCCGAACAGCCGCTGGGCACCGGGGTTCCAGGTCTGGATGAGGTATGTGGGGCCGACCGAGATCATGGCGTCGTCGGAGGACGCCACGATGGCCGCGAGCCGGGCCTCGGCACGCCGGGCGGCCTCCAGCTCGGTGTGCAGGGCTATCAGGCCGCGGTTGGTGTCGTCCAGCTCCTGGCTCAGCTCGTCCACCAGCTGTGCGCGGCGCGCCAGTTCGGCCTGCTGCGCGGCCGCGTCGTCCGTGCCGTCGGCGGTCCCGAGGCCAGATACGTCCCCCATCTCTGACCGCCCTTCGCGTGGTGACGAGAACCGGTTCATCATGCCATGGCGGTGACTTGGCGGACCACGAGCACGGTGGCGTCGTCGGTGGACCGGCCGTACTCGCGGTGAAGCACGGCGGCGATGATCGAAGGATGGTGGTCCGGCAGGCGCGGGTGGTCCTCCAGGCTCCAGGCGGAGCGGATGCCGTCGGAGACCAGGATGAGGGTCGATCCGGGCTCCCACGGGCCGTGCTGCAGGCGGACGGTGGGAAGGGACAGTTGGGTGCCGAGGGTGCCGGGGCGGTCCAGCAGGTGGATGGACCGGCCGCCGGTGAGGACCCGTCCAGTGATGTTGCCGACCGCCGCGTAGGCGAACTCGCCGCGCCCCGGGTCGAGCAGGCACGCGCCCAGGACGCCGCCGCGGGTGGCGCGCATCGCCTCGTGGGCGTGCCGGACGAGGCGATCGAGGTCGGTGACGGCAGTGCCTTCGAACGTGGTGATCGCGGCCCGGGCCGCTGCGGCGGCTCCCGGACCGTGGCCCAGTCCGTCGACGACCAAGGCGGCTGTCCGTGAGCCTGGCTCCGCAACCGCCCAGGCGTCCCCGGACTCGCCGTCGCCGCCAAGGGGCACGTTGACCCCGCCGAAGCGCCACCCTGTGTGCCCAGCCGGCGCAGGAGCGCCAAGCCGGGCGTAGACGACGGTGCCGCGGCGGGTGGCGTACCAGTCGAACTCGGCGGCGTTCCGCCTGACCACGTTCAGTCCCGCCCTCAGACCGCCCCCGCGGGACGAGGGCAGCGCGACGGTTGAGGCCGCACCGGCCGACGGGGCGAATGCGGCGACGGTCATACCCGGGCCATGGTCGACAGACAGCAGCTCGATCCCGTTGCCAACCTTCCGAGCCAGTACGTACCCGCCCGGGTGGGCGTGCCGGAGCAGATTGGTGCCCAGCTCGGTGGCCACCAGCTCGGCCACGCCCGGGCGCACCGCGTGCTGTCCGACGGCCATGCGGGCCACCGCACGGCGCAGAGCGCCGACGTCCTCCTCGGCCGCGACGGCATGGCGGCGGTGTTCGCTCTCACTCACGGCCGCCACACCCTTGCCACGCTCACCGCTGCCATTTCACGATCACCACGGTCGTGCCCGACCCGGCGGCGGAAGTGAGGGTCATGTCGTCCACCAGCCGCCGCGCCCCCGGCAGGCCCAACCCCATGCTGCCCCGGGTGCTGAAGCCATCGGTCAGCGCCGCCTCGATGTCCGCGATGCCCGGACCGTCGTCGGCGAACGTGGCCCGCACACCCCGCCGACTCTGCCGGTGCACCTGCTCGACGGTGACCCGGCCGCGGCGGCCGGTCGCGTAGTTGAGGATGTTGCGGGCCAGCTCGCTGCCGGCCGTGATCAGCTTTGTCGCGTCCACCAGGTTGAGCCCCACCGCCTCGGCCTCGGTGCGCAGCACCTTGCGGACGCGGATCAGGTCGGACTCGTCGAGGATGTCGAAAACGGACGGTTCCCTGTCCGTCACAGCACCAGCGGCGGTCACAGGCGGTCCCTGCCGGTATCGGCGCGTCGCAGCCGCTCCAGCAGGGCCAGGCCCTGTTCGGCGTTGAGCGCGGTGTCCAGATGCCCCATCGGCACTCCGAGTTCCACCAGGGTGATGGCCACCGCCGGCTGGATTCCCACCACGGCCGCCTGCGCACCCAACAGCCGGACCATTGCCACGATCCTGGCCAGTACCCGGGCGATGAACGAGTCGACCACGCTCAGCCGGCTGACGTCGATGAGCATGCCCGACGCACCGGTGCGTGCGACCTCCCGGGTGAGCTGGTCCTCGATCTGTATCACCGTGGTGTCGTCCAAGTCGCCGTGCAACGCGACCAGGAGCGTGTCACCGATCTTCATTACCGGAACCACGTCTTCGGTCACTGCGACTCCCCCGATGTCAGCGCCCGGGCGGCCGCCGCTGCGGTCCCGGCCCGTTCGGCCAGCACCGCCAACGCCAGCTGCAAGGCGTCCTGCAACGTGTTACGGGAGCGCAGGCGCCCCATGTCGATGCCCAGATGCACCATGGACTGGGCCGTCTCCGGCCGCACCCCGCTCATGATGCTCACCGTCCCCATCAGGGCGGCCGCCTGCACCGTCTTCAGCAGATGCTGGGCGACCTGGGTGTCGATGGTGGGCACCCCACTGATGTCCAGGATGGCCACCTCGGCCTGGGTCTGCGCGATCTTCTCCAGCAAGCCCTCGGTCAGCCGCGTGGCTCGCAGCGTGTCCAGTGTGCCGATGATCGGCAGCGCCAGCACCTTGTCCCATACCTGGATCACCGGCGTGGACAGCTCCAGGATCTCGTCGCGCTGCCGCAGCAGCCGCTGCTCGGTCTCCCGGCGCTCGGTGACGTCCCGGATCGCCGCCGCCACGAGCGTCCCCTCGGCGGTCTCCAGCGGACTCAGGCTGATCTCGACGGGGAACTCGGTGCCGTCCCAGCGCATCCCGGACAGTTCCAGCCCCGCCCCCATCGGCCGCAGCCGGGGATCGGCGAGGAAGCCGGAGCGATGGCCGACATGGCGGTCGCGGAACCGCGGCGGCACCAGCACCTCGATCTCCCGGCCCACCAACTCGGCACGCTCGAAGCCGAACAGCGCTTCCGCTTGTCGGTTGACCAGGACGATCCGCGCGTCCGGTCCCACGATCACCATCGCGTCCGGGGCCGACTCCAGCAGCCCATGGAACAACGACTCGGCCCGCGCGCTCTCCGTGACATCCCGGAAGACCTCGACGAAGCCGGTCACCGCCCCGTCCTCGCCGCGCACCGGCGTCAGGGAGATGTGGGCCAGGAATCGCTCGCCGTCCTTGCGGACCCGCCAGCCCTGGAACTCCCGCCGACCGTCCTGGCGGGTGGACTCCAGCTCCTGTTCCATCAGCCCGGCGTCGCGGTCTTCCTCGGTGTGCAGCAACGACACCGACTGACCCACCAGCTCGGGCTCCGTGTAGCCGGTCAGCGCCTGGGCACTGCGACTCCAGCGGACCACCTCACCGCCCGGCCCCAGCTTGACGACGGCATGGTCCGTGACCGCGTCCAGCATCATCTCAAGATCACGCAAGCTCGCCTGCGGATCCAGGCCGCCTCCTGGTGGCGTCGTCATGCCCGGCCCCGCCCTTCCGCATCATCAATCCCCGAGCCGGGCCGCCTGCCTGGCGGCACCCCTGATCCCCGGCGCGGCCGATGTTACCCGCCCCCCACCGCAACCGATCAGGACACCCAGCACACCGAACGGGTCAAAGGCCGCGCACACCGACCACGGCGTCGGCACAAGCGAGGGTGCCGGGCACTGCCCCCGCACCGCGCGTCCGGGACCGGCAGGACCGCATGCTCTACCAGCACTTCGAGTCCAAGGCCGACATGCACCGAGCGGTCCTGCATCGAGCCTGCGTCCGTCTCGCGGAAAACGTGGGCAGCGACAACCTCGACGAGAACTCGGTTCCCGCCCTGGCCCGTGCCGCGCGGCCGACCCCGACGCTTTCCGGCTGCTGTTCCGTCACGCCGCTCGGGAGCCGGAGTTCCGCGACCTCATCGACAGCCTCACCGCGGCTTCCGATGAGCTGGCCATTTGGCCTTCAGCCAACGTTCTGCTCTCTCTTCCAGCGGACCGAGACCCGACGGCAAGGAGACACAACGGCCAGTCGGACTTCGTCTCACGTAGATGCCCACGCCATCGACGTCATTCGGAGTCCCACGGTCGGCACTGCCGTTGCCCACTGGTGCCCGCCGGTGGTGGCGCCGCAGGCCCTTCCCGCCCGCTGACGCCGACGGCTCGTGTATTGCGCCCCGGGCGAGGGACGACAACCCTGGCTCCAGGGCCCGTCCGGGCTGCCGAGTCCGAAGGCCTCGTCGGTGATGGCAGGTCCGCGACGTGCGGTGGGCAGAGCGCATGCGGCGCGTAACCCACACACGGCGGGACCCTGCGTGAAGGTCAGGCCATGATTGCCTCAGCTGGGTGTCCGTCGGGGAGAATGCCTGACGATGATGTCGACGCCTTCCGGACCGGCACGGGCCGAGTATGCGCCCTTCGCCCACCTCACCGTGCCCAACGCCGCCCTGTACCGCCGGGTGATGGGCGCGTTCCTGGCCGCCAAGGAGCGCTTCGCGGTCCAGCTGCGGCCCGAGGACGTGTTCGCGGTGCTGCCGCCGGAGCACCGGCCCGCCGACTTGGACGCAGTGGTCAAGGCGCTGGACAGCCTTGTCGAGTGGGGCAATCTACGGGCGGATCCGGACACTTCCCGGGTCACCGCGGTCGAGGACTTCTACCGCAAGCGCTTCATCTACCAGCTCACCCAGGCCGGCGAGGCCGCCGAACTGGCGCTGTCGGCGTATGACGAGGCGCTGGGACGGCGCGGTGCACTGCAGGCGGTGGCCCTGCACGACATCATCACCCAGCTGCGGGCCCTGCTGGTGATCGCCGCCGAGCAGGAGGGCGAGCCGGACGCGGCCAAGGCGCATCTGGCGCTGTCCGCTCTCACGAGCCGGTTCGAGGCACTGGCGGAGAACGCGCGGGCGTTCATGGGCTCCCTGCAGCGCACCATCGACCTGCACGACGTGGAGGTCGAGGTGTTCCTCGCCTACAAAGACCGCCTGATCCAGTACCTGGAGCGGTTCATCCAGGACCTGATCACCCTGGGCGGGCGGATCGCCCTGCTCATCGGGGAGTTGGAGGAGCAGGGCCGGGTCGGTGGGCTGTTGCGGCTGGCGGCGGCCCGGGAGGCGGCCGACGCCGCACCGGACGAGGCCGAGAGCGCCGAGGCGCGGGCGTATGAGCGGTGGGTCGGCAGGTGGTCGGGGCTGGCCGCCTGGTTCGTGTCGGCGGACGGCCGGGAGTCGCAGGCCCGCCTGCTGCGTGGGCGCGCTCTTGGGGCGATCCCGCAACTGCTGGCGGTCGTACGCCAGTTGAACGAGCGACGGGCCGGGCGCTCGGACCGCTCGGCGGACTTTCGGACCCTGGCCCGCTGGTTCGCCGAGGCCCCCGACGACGCGGCGCGGCACCGGCTGTGGCGCGCCGCGTTCGGGCTGTATCCGGCACGTCACCTCACCGTCGACGCCGACACCCTCGACCGGCGCGCCGCCCACCCGGTGGCCGCCGCCACCCCGTGGGCCGAGGCCGAGCCGCTGCGCATCAGCCCGCAACTGCGCCGTACCGGCAGCTACGAGCGCCGCGGCAAGACCCGCCGAGTACAGGACCGGTCCGAGCAGCGCAGGCGCCTGGCCGATATCGCCGCCAAGCAGGCGGAGGAGATCGCGGCCGCCCGCGCCCGCCTCGCGACGGACGGCACCGCGCGACTGTCCGTGCTCGGTGAGCTCGACCCGCTCGCCTTCGGCCTCTTCCTTCAGTTGCTCGGCGACGCCCTGGCCACCTGGCGGCCCGGCATGACGGCCACCGTCGCGACCAGCAACGACGGCACGATGGAGATCCGGCTCACCGCCCTGGCGGACGGGACGACCGCCGAGGTCCGCACCCCCGGCGGCACCTTCCGCGGACCCGACCACCTGGTCGAGATCACCGATCTCACCCGGACCGGTCAGGTGCGCGTCGACGACACCGCGACGGGAGAAGAACGATGACCACGCCCCTGGGCGAGGTGCTGGACAGCCGACGCGCCGCCGAGTTCCACAAGGCCGCCCGCGCGCTGCTGAAGGAGCCGCTGCTGCTCGCGCACGGCCCCTACGCCGAGGAGTTCCGGCTGGTGCGCCAGCACGTCGGCGACCTGCGCGACTGGTTCGAACGCAACACCGGCTGGCCTCTGCGAATGGACGCGGAGGCGGCGCGGCTGGGCAGGGCACCCGGCACCCTGGCCGACCCCACCCATCCGGCCCGCGAGGCCTCCCGCGCTCGCGCGCCCCTCACCCGCCGCCGCTATGTGCTGCTGTGCCTGGCGCTGGCCGCGCTGGAGCGGGGCGAGGCGCAGATCGCGCTCGGCCGGCTCGCCGAGCAGGTGGTCCTGGATGCCGCCGATCCCCATCTGGCCGCCGCCGGGATCGAGTTCACGCTGGAGCGGCGCGAGGAGCGGCTGGATCTGGCGGCGGTGGTACGGCTGCTCATGCGGTACGGAGTGCTGCGGCGGGTGGCCGGGGACGAGGACGCCTACGTCAGCGGGGCGGGCGATGTGCTCTACGACGTCCAGCGCCGCGTCCTGGCCGGACTGCTCGCCGCCCGCCGCGGCCCGTCGATGATCACCGCCGACGACTTCGAGGACCGCCTGGCCGAGCTGTCCGCCGAGAGCGCCCTGGACAGCGACGAACTACGCTTCCGCGCCATCCGCCAGCGGCTGACCCGGCGCCTGCTGGACGACCCGGTGCTGTACTACGCCGAGCTGACCGACACAGAGCTCGCCTACCTCACCCGCCAGCGCGCCTTCATCACCGCGCGGATCACCGAACTGACCGGCCTGGTCGCGGAGGTGCGGGCCGAGGGCATCGCCATGGTCGACCCCTTGGACGACCTGACCGACGTACGGATGCCCGAGCAGGGCACCCACGGGCATGTCACCTTGCTGCTCGCCGAGCACCTCGCGGCCGCGAACGGCGCGGTCAGCCGCGGTGAGCTGGAGCGCAGGGTGCGGGAACTGGCCGCCGAACACGGCGGCTACTGGTCCAAGAGCGCCAAACAGCCGGGCTCGGAAGCGGAGTTGGTCGACCAGGCCCTGGCCAAGCTCACCGCGCTCGGCCTGGTCACCGCCGCACCCGACGGCGTCGCCCCACTGCCGGCACTGGCCCGGTACGCGGTCGGCGAGAGCGTCGTAAGGGAACCGGGAGCCCCTGCCCCCCGTACCACTCAGCGAAAGGCGTGAAGGCTGTGACCGCCCTGCCCACTCCCGCACCTGGCCGGTGGCGGCCGCTGCGTATCGGCCTCGTCGACCTTTTCTACTACGACACCGAGGAGTTCTGGTTCCGGGACGGACGGCTGCTGCTGCGCGGCAACAACGGCACCGGCAAGTCCAAGGTCCTCGCCCTCACCCTGCCCTTCCTCCTGGACGGCGACCTGTCCGCGCGGCGCGTGGAGCCGGACGCCGACCCGGGCAAGCGCATGGAGTGGAACCTGCTGCTGGGCGGGCAGCACCCGCACCCCGAGCGGCTGGGCTACACCTGGATCGAGTTCGGCCGCCACGACGAGGCCGCCGGACAGGACCGCTTCCTCACCCTGGCCTGCGGGCTGAAGGCGGTGGCGGGGCGGGGCATCGCCCGCCACTGGTACGCCGTCACCGACCAGCGGATCGGGCCGGAGCTCAGCCTGCTCGACGCCACCGGCACCGCGCTGTCGCGGGACCGGCTCGCGGAAGCTCTCGCCGGGCACGGCATGGTCTACGACACCGCCACCGCGTATCGCAGGGGCGTCGACGAGGCGCTGTTCGGGCTGGGTGAGCGGCGGTACGCGGCCTTGGTGGACCTGCTCATCCAGCTGCGCCAGCCGCAGCTGTCGAAACGGCCCAACGAGGCAGCGCTGTCGCGTGCGCTGACCGAGGCACTGCCGCCCATGGACCAGGCGGTGATCGCCGACGTGGCCGAGGCGTTCCGGTCTCTGGATGAGGAGAAGGAGGAGCTGCGGGCGGCCACCGAGGCCGAGCGGGCCGCCGCCGCCTTCCTGGACCACTACCGCCGCTACGCCCGCGTCGCCACCCGCCGCCGCGCCCGGCTCCCCCGCCACGAACACGCCCGCTATGAACAGCTGAACCGCGACCTCGTGCAGGCCGAGAGCGAGCGGTCGCAGGCCGAGGAGGACCGGGAGCGGATCGCCGGACGGATCGCGGAGCTGGAGGAGAGTGCCACACGGCTGAAGGCGCAGGAGGCTGCGCTGCGGGAGGGCCCGGAGATGCGCAGCGCCCGGGAGCTGGAACAGGCGGCGGCCGACGCCCGCCGCACCGCCGCGGAGCTTTCCCGCGCCGAGGCGGACCGGGAGCAGGCCGCCCAGGTCCACACGCGTGCCCTGGACCGCCTCGAGAGTGCCGACAGGCGGCTTACGGCGGCCGAGCAGCAGGTCGTGGACACACTCGTCCGCGAGCGGGAGGCGGCCTCCGCCGCCCGCCTCGACGGTGATCTGCGCACCGAAGGTGCGCCGGAGGCCGAACTGCGCCACGCGGCCGAGGAGTCGGTGGCCCGCAGGCGGCGCACCCTCGACCACGTGGAGGAGCTGGCGACGCGCGCCGAGCAGGCCGCCGCCGAGCGGCGCGCCGCCGCCCGCCGCCTGGATGAGGCGCAGACCGAGGCCGGGCACACCGCCGAGCGGTACGCGCAGGCGGAGGCCGTCGCGGCCGGGGCGGGCCGGGAACTGGTCGCCACCGCACGCGAACACCTCGATACCTGTGAGGAGTTGGTGCCCCAGGATCCGGCGGGCCTGCTGGACGCTCTGCAGGAGTGGGTCACGCACCTCCAAGGCCCCTCACCCGCGCGCGTGCACGCCGCCGACGCCCATCGCGCCAGGGCCGCGCACCTGGCCGACCAGACGGCCGCCCTCGGTCAACGGCTGACCGAACTGCATTCCCGGCGCGCCGACACCGAGCGGGAGCTGGCCGGCCTGGAGGCGGGCGGCCAGCGCGGTCCCACGGCACCCCACACGCGTACTCCCGGCGTCCGCGACCAGGCCCCCGGGGCGCCGCTGTGGCGTCTGGTGGACTTCCACGACCACGTCACCGCCGCTGAACGCGCGGGCGTGGAGGCGGCGTTGGAGGCCTCCGGTCTCCTGGATGCCTGGGTGCGCCCGGACGGTACCGCCGTGTCCGCCGACGAGCACGACATTCTGCTGTCACCGGGCGCAGCGCTCGCCGGGCCGGTGCTTGCCGATGTGCTGCGCCCGGCTGTGGACCACGGTGACGCGCGTGCCATGGCGGTGGGCGAGCAGACCGTGGCCCGCCTTCTGGCCGCCGTGGGTCTCGGCTCCGGCGGCGACACCTGGGTGGCGGCGGACGGCCGCTTCCGCGTCGGAGCACTGACCGGAAGCTGGTCGAAGCCGGCCGCCATGTACGTGGGCGAGGGCGCCCGCGAGGAGGCGCTCCGGGCCCGGATCGCTGTCCTGCATGGCGAACTCGAGGCTCTGGCACACCAGTTGGACCAGCTGCAGGCCGAGCGGGCCACGGTCGCCCGGCGTCGGCGCACCCTGGACGCCGAACTGGCCGCCGTCCCCGACGACGCCGCCCTGCGCCACGCGCACGCGCTGGCCGCGGCCGCCGGGGACGCCGCCCACCGCGCCCGTGCCCGCCAGGACGAACGCGCCGCCGAACTGGCCGCGGCGGCCGGGGAGGAAGCCGAGGCAGCCACCGAACTCACCGACACGGCAGCCGCTGTGAACCTGCCCGCCGACCGGCCGCAACTGACCGCTGTCCGCCAGGCGCTGGCCGACTACACCGCCGTCCTGGCCGCCCTGTGGCCCGCCCTGCGCGAACGCGCCGACGCCGGGCGCACGGTCGCCGACGAGCGCGCGGAAGCCGAGCGAGCCGGCACCCGGGTGGCCGAACTGGCCCTGCGGGCCGAGGACTCGGCCCGCCTCGCGGCCGCCGCGGACGAACGCCACACCACCTTGCGCTCCACCGTCGGCGCCGCCGTCGCGGAGCTGGAGCGGCGCCTGGCCGCCACCGCCGAGGCGTTGACCGCGTGCGACCGCGACCAGCGCGTCTCCCGCGAGGAGCACACCGCCGCCGGCCGGCGGGTCGGCCATGCGGAGGGCCGCATCGAGCAGTTGGAGAAGGACGTACACGAGGCCGCCGCCTCCCGCGCCGAGGCGATCGCCGCGCTCCAGCGGTTCGCGGCCACCGGCCTGCTGACCGTCGCCCTGCCCGAGACGGTCGTGCCCTCGCTGGACGGCGGACCGTGGGCGGCCACCCCGGCGGTCGCGCTCGCCCGGGCCATCGAGGCGCAGCTGTCGGGCCCGTCCGGCACCGACGACTCCGACGGCGCATGGGAGCGCGTACAAAAACGGCTCAGCGAGGAGTACAAGAAACTCCAGGACGCCCTCTCCCGCGGCGGCCACAGCGCCACCGCCCGCATGGTCGAGGACGGCATGGTCGTCGACATCGTCTACCAGGGGCGCCGGCGGACCGTGCCCGAACTGGCCGCGGCCCTCGCCACCGAGGTGACCGAACTGGCGCGCATCCTGTCCGCGCACGAACGCGAGATCCTCGAAACCCACCTGCTCACCGAAGTCGCCGGCACCCTTCAGGAACTGATCGCGGCCGCCGAGCGGCAGGTGCGGGCCATGAACGCCGAACTTCAGGAGCGGCCCACGTCCACCGGCATGAAACTGCGTCTGATGTGGCGCCCCTCGCGCAAAGCACCTGCCGGACTGGCCCAGGCACGCGAACGCCTGCGCCAGTCCGCGGACGCCTGGGCGCTCGAGGACCGGGCGGCGGTCGGCGAGTTCCTGCAGGCCGAGATCGCCCGCCGGCAGTCCGACGATGCGGCAGGCAGCTGGCTGGAGGTGCTCACCGCGGCGCTCGACTACCGCTCCTGGCACGAGTTCGGCATCGAACGCCACCAGCACGGCAACTGGGTTCCGGCCACCGGCCCCGCCTCCGGCGGCGAACGGGTCCTGGCCGTGTCCGTGCCCCTGTTCGCCGCCGCCTCCTCGCACTACGCCACGGCCGCCCCCGACGCTCCGCGTCTGGTCACCCTGGACGAGGCGTTCGCGGGCGTGGACGACGACTCGCGGGCCAAGTGCCTGGGCCTGCTGCACGCCTTCGACCTGGACGTGGTGATGACCAGCGAACGCGAATGGGCCTGCTACCCCCAGGTCCCCGGCATCGCCATCGCCCAACTCTCCCGCGTCGACGAGATCGCCGCGGTCCTGGTGACCCGCTGGGAATGGGACGGGACCGAGCGCGTACGGGGCAACGAACCCGACCACCGCCTGGCGGTACTCCCCGTCCAGGCGGCGACCGCGGCCACTGCGGCCGGCGCGGGGGCACCCGGGCCCGGGCCGGCCGACGGCAGCGACCCCGGCCAGGACGTGCTGTGGGCATGAGCACGCCCGGGCAGCCCGCGTCCCCCGGGGAACCCGGGGCGCGCGTCGATCGCGACCGTCTCGGCCGCCTGCTCGGCGACCCCGGTCTCGCCTGGTTGGTCGAGCGCGTCCGACGCCGCATGGAGCGGGACGAACCACTCACCGGCCCGGTCACGCTGACCGCCCCCACCACCGCCGAACGCGCCGCCGCCGAACGCCTGCTGGGCCGCAGCCCGGGCACCGGACGCTCACTGACCGTGCGCCTCGACGCGGTGGACGCCGTGCTGCGCCGCTCCCGCATCAGCCCCGGCCTCGCCGCAGCCGTGATCGCCCTCACCGGTCCCATCGCCCGGCTTACCGACGTGCGCGAACAGGAGGCGAACGCCTGGCAGGATGCGTACGCCCCACTGGCCACACTGCCGCCCGAACTGTCCGAGTGGGCCGACCGGTTGCGCCAAGACGGCCTCGTTCGCCGCCTCGCCCGCACCCCCCAAGCGGCGAAGCCCCTCCTCATCAACGCCACGACAGCCCTGCGCGCACTACCCGCCGACCCGGCCGTGTCCCTGCCGGCCTTCGCCAACAACACTCTGGGCGACGCGCACGCCCTCGACGACACAACCCCGCTCGCCACCGTTGTCCTGTCCGGCGTACGCGCCCTCACCGGCTTCCCGGACGGCAGCGGAACCGAATGGCGCCGCGAGGCCTGGGCCTCGGCCGGCCTGCTCAGGGACGCTCTGTCCTCCACCGTCCTCACCCTGGGTCTGCGCGGCACGGCTGCTCTGGACTGGATGGCCGACACAGGCGAACCGGCCGTCCTGACGCTGCGCCAGCTCACCCACAGCGCGCCGAGCACGGCACCTGCGGTCGTGTACGTGTGCGAGAACCCGACCGTCCTGGCCACCGCGGCCGACATCCACGGCCCCGCCTGCCCGGCTCTGGTCTGTCTCCAGGGCCAGCCCTCGGCCGCCGCCCTCACCCTGCTGCGTCACCTGTACACCCGCGGTGCCACGCTCCGCTACCACGGCGACTTCGACTGGGGCGGCCTGCGCATCGCCGACGCCCTGCTGCGCCGCGTCCCCTGGCAGCCCTGGCGCTACACCGCCGCCGACTACCGCACCGCGGCCGCCGCCGCACCCCTGGCCCCACCCCTGACCGGCCCACCGGCCAACGCCGCGTGGGATCCCGACCTCTCCCCGGCCCTGACCGAACTCGGGGTGCGCGTCGAGGAAGAGACCGTCCTCGACACCCTCCTCACCGACCTCGCGCCCTGAGGCCGTCGCGCAGGTGGAACGTGGACGTCACGCGGCAACACCGCTGCGGGCCAACGCCCATCGCTCCACCTCCGATTCACGCGGTGTTGCGACGATCAGTTGAGTCCACCGCTTTCCGCTCGATCCGCGCCATTGGGTGAGCGGCGGCCTCCCGGCACCCTTGCCAGAAGAAAACCGAGCGTTTTACAGTGACTCCCATCCGAGGATTGTTGAACAATCCTCCTGGCATCCTCTTGCCACGTCATGCGCTGAACCGTGAAAGGACCGCTGTGAGCAGGAACGAGAAGAGCGTGCCCCGCTCCGTCCAGGAAGCGGTGCACGCCTGCGCCGTCCGGGCCAAGCAGGGCTCGGCCGCCTTGGCTCAGGCGTCGGACGCGGAGATCGACACCGCCTTGCGCGCCATGGCCGAGCGGCTGCACACGGCACGCGACACGCTGACAGCGGCGAACCAGGACGACCTGAGATCGGCCGCGTCCAACGGAATGTCGAAGGCACTGCAGGATCGCCTGCGGCTGACCGGTCCGCGACTGGACGACATGGCTACTCAGCTGCGTACGCTGGCGGATGTGCCGCACGAGCCGCGGGACAGCGTCCTCGAAGAACGCCCCGACGGCCTGGTACTGCTGGAGCGCCGCCGCCCAGTCGGTGTCATCGGCGCGAACTTCGAGGCCCGCCCGAATGTGACTCTCGACGTCGCCTCCCAGCTCCTCAAATCCCGCAACGGCGGCGTGCTGCGCACCGGCTCGGCGGCCCTGCGCTCCTCCCAGGCCCTGATCACCCACGTGATCACGCCGGCACTCACCGACGCCGGACTGCACCCGGACGCCATCCAGCTGGTACCCAGCGAGGACCGAGCGGCGGCCTACGCACTGGTGTCGCTGCCCGAGACCGTTCCCCTGGTCATCCTGCGCGGCAGCGGCGAAAGCACCCGGGAACTCGGCCGCGCGGCCGCCCGCCACGGTGTGCGCACCCTGGCACACGCGGACGGCGGCGCAGTGCTGTACGCAGGCCGGGACGCCGACGAGAAGATGGTGCATGAGCTGGTCAGCAACAGCCTGGACCGGCTGGGCGTCTGCAACCGGCTCAATCTGCTGCTCATCGACCGGGCTGTCTACGAAGAGCTGCTGCCGGGCATCCTGAAGGCTCTCGAAGACCTGGGCATCACGGCGTCGCTGCCGCCGCACACCCACGCGCGCGGTTACGAGTGGTCGCTGGACTCCGAGCATGCCGCAACGGTGACGATCGACGCCGCGGACGGCCCGCTCGAAGCAGCGCGGATCGCGAACGAAGAGACCTCCGGCCTTGCCGCTGCGGTGATCACACAGGACCCGGACGCCGCTGCCCAGTTCATGGACGCCTACGGTGGCTCGGGCGTCTTCTGGAACTCCACCACGCGTCTCCTCGACGGCTTCAAGCTCCTGCACCTGCCGGAAACCGGCATCAACATCGACCGCGTCCCCGGCCCCCGCGGCCCCGTCACCTACCGAGACCTGTACCTGCGCCAATACGTCGTCCGCCCCGCAACGTCCATGCACAGCTGAGCCGATACCGCACCCGAGCCGGCTTCCGCCGGCCCAGGAAGGCCTCGGCGCCAGCCGCTCCTCGCTCGCCCCGCGCCTGGGGCCCAGCATGATCCGCTTCAGCACCGTGTTTGCCGCGCTCTGGAAGCCGCTCCCCAAGGTGGTCTTCTCCACCACGCTGTCGGCGCTGCAGGGGAATGCCCGCGTGGCAACCTGCGACCTGGCGGACGAGATCGAGCGGTTGCGAGCCGCGCCGGGGGACGGCAACATCGCGATCGGCGGCGCGACTCTCGCCGCCGAGGCGGCCCCTGCTGGGTCTGATCGACGAGTACCGGGCCAGGGTCTACCCGGTGCTCCTCGGCGGTGGCATTCCGTTCTTCCCCCAGCGCGAGCGCCAGGTGGATCTCGAACTCGTCGAGACCCGCACCTTCAGCTCGAGAGTCGTCTACCTCCGCTACCGCGTGGCGCGCTAGGTGTACTGATCACAGGCGTTGTTGACAGTGGCCGGGCACGGCGTGCCGTCGCCGTGTTCCGCACCGTGCCCCCCACTCAAATCGAGCGTCATGCGTCCGGAATCCAGCTGCCGTGGAAGCCCAGCGGCACGCGCCCCGGCAGGTGGATCCGGGCGACCGGCTCACCGGTGAAGTCCTGGGCCGCGAGGATCACGAGGTCGGACGCTCCGCGGTCGGGATTGTGGACGTACGCGATCGCGTACCCGTCATCCTCGGCCGCCTTCGGGTCGTTCGGGTCGGACGGCACGAACACCGCCTCGCTCGCCGCCGCGTCCCGTGGCAGCCGGTGGACCTGGCTCGTGCCGCGCAGCAGGTCGTGTTTGATGAGCGCATTGCTGAACGCGCGGTCGGGCGGATTGCCGTCTGCCGTCAGATAGGCCAGCGTCATGTCGGCGGCAGCGGCCGAGTAGCCGTAACGGTGCCGTCGGGACACCAACGTCTCGTTGACGCGCGGGAATTCCTGTGGGCGGTCGTCGAGAGTCTTCGTCCGAACCCGGCCGTGCCGCAGGTCGATCGTCCAGCGGTCGAGCCTGGCGGTGTCCGCCCCGTAGGGTCCGGCCGAGCCGCGTCCGGCGACGTAGAAGGGTGCGTCGAAGTTCGTCATGTCGATGACGATGTCCGAGCCCTCCTCATACGCGTTGAGGGTGTGCGAGTAGTAGACCGGGTCCACCTCGAACCAGCGCCCCGCACCGCCCGCCCGCGGCAGGACGCCGACCCGCGCCGGGTGCTTCCGGTTCCAGATGTACGGCACGATGTCACCGCGCTCGGCGGCAGCCGGGTCGAAGGTGACCGGCATGTCGAGGATCACCACGTGTTTCTCGGTGAGCGCGAAGTCGTGGATCATCGGCGCATCGGCCACCGGGATCTTCGTGGTGCGAGACACCCGCCCCGTCGGATCCACGACGAGGTGGCGGACATGGTCCCAGGTTGGGTAGTAGGCGATGGCGTGCAGCTCACCTGCGTGCACGTCGTACTTCGTGTGCGCGGTGAGCGGGCCCTTGAGGGTGCCCCGGAAGTCGTACGTGCCGACGGTGTTCAGCTCGTCGTCCAGTTCGTACGGCAGCGGTCCGCTTTCCTGCAGCGCGAGGATCCGCCCGCGGTAGGGGATCACATGGGTGTTGTTCGGGAAGTCGTCCGGCGGCACGGGTCCTGGGTAGGGCTCGCCCAGCTTCTTCGCCACCTGGGAGGAGCGCACCCAGCGGTTGCGGTACCACTCGGCGCGGCCCTCGCGCAGCCGGACACCGTGCACCATGCCCTCGCCGAGCATCCAGTGGTGGGCGCGCGGGTCCTCGAGGCCCAGGACGTTGGGTCCGTTGCGCAGGTATCGCCCGTTCAGCTCGCGCGGAATGCGCCCGGTGACCGGCAGGTCGAAGGCCGTCAGTTCCTCGGTGACGGGCTTGAACGCCCCCTCCAGAAACGGAAAGCGCCGCGTTGCCGTCTCCAGGGGTGCCGCAACGGCCGGTTGCGACCCATCTCCGGTGCCGACCAGTCCGCCCGCTGCCGCGATCGCCGCCGCGCCGCGCAGCACGTTCCGTCGTGTATGTTCCGTCATTTCCCTTACCCCTGACCGCAGTTGCCGTGAAGGACAGTTACGAGTCTGCGTTCGGCGGCGGGCCGGGTCAGGAGTGGTGGGCCCCGTCCGGGGGTGTTGCCAAGCCCCCTGTTTCGAGCAGGGTCATCGGGCGCCGGGCCGCCGGACTGGTGGCCTGCGGGGCGGCAGCGGCTCGACTGTCTCGTACATCGCGTCGCCCGTGCCCTTGAGGGCGACGGCGGCGGGCGAGGCGCGCTTGTGCCGGAAGTGCCGAGGTACGACGACAGTGCCGAGGTCCTCGTCCACCAGGTCGAGCAGGTCGTTCACCTCCAGCGCGACCGCGAGCCCGCACCCGCAGCGGCGTCAGCGGGACTGACTGACAGGAAAGACAGTTGGCTCCCACGAGGCGCTGCCCTGGCAGCGTCGCGCAAGGACATGCTTGGCGGGGTGTGGCGCGGCGCACCGTCGGGAGCACGGGCCCGAGGATCGGGTCTACGCCTGCGGGGCGGCCGGGTGCGGTCCTGCCGCAGGCGGCGGATACGGGCCTCGGTGTGCCGGCTACGGTCCGGTGCCCTGTGGGACGGCTGGACATGTCGCCGACGCCTTCGTCCTGGCCCGAGATGTCGAACCGGGCCAAGACGGCGCCACTGGCTTTCAGCAGTATCGGATCACGCGGTTGCCTCCGCGGTCGTATCGGGTGAGGACATGGTCGGCGCGGTCGGCCCTTCGGGCTGGAGGGGTTTCGGCAGGCGGGGCATCCAGAGCAGGCCGATGACCGCCGCGGCCAACGACAGGCCGAACAGGGTGGCGAACATCAGGCGGGGGTGGCCCAGGGCGAAGGCGGGAGTTCCCAGGGCGGCCAGACCCGCGACGGCCCGGGTGAAGGCCATCGTGACACCTTGGGCGGTGGCCCGCAGCAGGGTCGGGAACAGCTCCTGCGACCAGACTTTGTAGACGGACTCCCCGGCGAAGGAGTTGCCGAAGCCGGAGATGAGCATGACGGCGACCAGGGTGGACTTGCTCGGCCCCAGCAGCGCGGGCAGCGCCCAGGCGAGGACGATCAGTCCGGAACCGACCGCGAACCAGATGTGCCGAGCCGGTTTGTCGACCACCCTCATGAAGAGCAGGCCGGCGACGAAGCCGATCGGCAGTCCCATCAAGGTCAGCTGGGAGAACTGTGCGACCTCTCCCTTGGCCAGACCGGTCCACAGGAAGGTGCCGAACTGGCCGAGGGTGTTCGCACCGAGGTTCCAGGTGGCGTAGTACAGGCCTGTGGCGAGGAGGACGTACACGACCGGCGCCCGGAAGAGGTCTCGGATGTGGCCGAACTCGATGGTCTGGGAACCTGCGGTCGCGTGTGTGTCGGCGGCCCGGCGGGCGGCTGCCCATTCGGCCGACTCGCGGAGGGTGAGACGCAACAGCAGCACGACAACCGCCACGACCAGCAGATGGGCGAACAGAATCCGGCCGCCGAGCATGCCCTGAACTCCCATAAAGGAGCTCAGGGCGAGAACGGCCACGATGCCGGCGAGCCAGAGCATGCCGGAGAACACCACCATGGTGCCCTTCTTGCCGTCCGGTGCCTCCTCGTTGGCGAGCGCGAGCGAAACGGGGAGATCCGCGCCGATGGCCAGGCCGGTGACCATGGCACCGGCGTAGAGCAGAGCGGGTCCCGCCGCCGCCAGGAGCAGAAGGATGCCGACCGCGTAGAGGACAAGGGAGAGGGTGAAGATCTTCCGGCGGCCGAACCGGTCGCCCAGCTGGCCGCCGAAGAGCGCCCCGGCCGCGAACGCCAGGGTCTGCATGCCCAGCAGGGACCCGATGGTCCCGGTGCTGAGCTGAAGCGGGGCGGCATAGTAACCGCCGATCGCGATGCCCGACGTCACCAGAGCTCCGGCGTCCAGGTATGAGGCCATGCCGGCCAGGACCGCCGTCTTCCAGGGGCTTCTCGGGGCGTCCTTGATGCCGGACATGGGTCCTCCTTGTCGAGCACCGGGGATGAGGGCGGGAAGCCAGGCGTCCTGGCCGTGCCGAGTTGTCCGGCCCACTGCGAACAGGGGGACGGGCGCGGCGACCAGCGCCTACTCGTTTCACTTACGCGTGCCAGTTAAGTGATCCAGCGGGTAAGCTAACCGCGGCCGTGGGCTTTGACAAGAGGTGCTACTGAGGGCGGCGGTGACCGGGGTGGCCGATGGCAGGCGGGTGACCAGCGCGGATGTGGCGCGGGAGGCCGGGGTCTCCCGCGCGACAGTGAGCTACGTCCTCAACGACTCCCCTCACCAGAAGATCCCCGAGGCCACCCGGCAGCGGGTATGGGATGCGGCCGCCCGGCTCGGCTACGCGCCCTCGGCCGCGGCGCGAGCACTGCGCACGGGGCGCTCCGAGATCGTGCTCGGCCTGCTGCCCGACTGGCCGATCGAGCATGTCCTCGGACGACTCATCCAGCAGCTGACCAACGCCTTCGCCGAAGACGGGCTCACCTTCCTCGTGCACTCCTCGGCCCACCCCGCGCGCCCCCTGCGGGACATCTGGAAAGCCATGACCCCGGCGGCGGTGCTGGCCCTCCAGGAGTTCGACGACCTGGAAGCCGAAGCGATGCGGGCGGCAGGCATCGAGGTGGTCATGGGGATGCACGGGTCGATGCAGGGTGAGCTCCGGCCTTCTCTGGTGTCCGAGCAACCGATCGGCGCACTGCAGGCACGGCACCTCGCCGCACCCCACCGCCGACTCGGCTACGCCTACCCCGACCTGCCGGGACTCGACGTCCTGGCCCAGCCACGACTGGACGGCGTCCACAAGGTCTGCGCCGACCTGGACCTCCCGGAGCCGGATGTCCGGACCGTGCCCCTCGATGCGGCGGGCGCCGCCGAAGTGGTGAAGGCATGGCTCGCCGCCGACCCACCGGTGACGGGAATCTGCGCGTTCAACGACAACGTGGCCCTCGCTGTGCTCGCGGGCTTGAGCCAGCTCGGACTGCGCGCTCCGCAGGACCTGGCCGTGATCGGCGTCGACGACATCCCCAACGCGTCGCTGGCACAGCCACCGCTCACCACGGTCGTCCGCGACACCGACGCCATCGCGCGGGGCCTGGCCCGCCGCGTCGTCGACACGCTCAACGGCAAGCAGATCCCCGCCGAACCCCTCCGGGACGAGCTCATGATCCGTGTCCGGGAATCCGCCTGACGGGTGCGCGGAGGCCTTGGGAAGCCGTTGATCATGTCTCAGTGGTCGAGCATGATCCTCGCCTGCTCGCTCGTCGAGTACATCCCCAAACATGACATGCCGCCATGGCAGCGGCCCAATGACGGCATGATCAAGTTTACGCTCCGCCTCCCTAAGACCTGCACCAACGGCTGACCGACCAGGCAGCCACCGACCAGCGCTCCCCCGGCTCCGAGATGCCGCCCCTGCTTGAGGCCGGCCTCGGCGCCGTCTCTTCCCGAACGCCGAATCGCCCTGGCGGCGACTCGGCTTCTCCTGCACCGCCACGCGGGAGCGGTCATTCACCCCCGCCCCTGAAGGACCAGCCACCCTGCCCGAAAGCAAGGTGGACGGCGGGCAGATCGCCGGATGGCCCGCCGTCCTTCTGGCCGACGGACCGTGACTGCACGGCGAACGACCGGGACCGTCCTGCTGGGCCGAGGTGGCGCGGACTACGCCGCCACAGAATCACGCCGCTGCGGGGCTGCCGGCCGTAGAGCCGTGGGACCCGAGCTGACCCGGCGGGCCGCTGGAGGGCTCGTCGGCTTGTGCTGCGCGCCGGTGCGGATGGGGTGCTCCGGAAAGCCCGTCCCTGTCAGTAGCGCCGACAGCCGGGGCCGGCCGGTTCATCAAGCGGTTGCTTCCGCCTCCATCCGCCGCTGACGGCGCTTGCGTTGCAGGACAGGGTCGGGGACGGGTGCGGCCGCCACGAGTCGCCGGGTGTACTCGTGCTGTGGCCGGTCGCACACGTCGGTGCTGGGCCCCTCTTCGACGATGTGTCCGTGTTGCAGTACCAGCGTGCGGTCCGCGAACTCCTTGACGACGGCGAGGTCGTGGGTGATGAACAGGTACGCACAGCCGAGGGTGTTCTGAAGCTCGGAGAGGAGGTCCAAGGCGGCGGCTTGGGTGGTGACGTCGAGGGCACTGGTCGGCTCGTCGCAGATGATGAGCTTGGGCTTGCGAGCCACCGCCCGGGCGATCGCGATGCGCTGGCGCTGCCCTCCGCTGAACTGGGCCGGGTACCGGTCGGCAGCGTCCTCCGGCAGACCGACGCGACGCAGCAACTCACCTATATGAGCGCGGACTTCGCGACCTGACCGGTTCGAACCGGCGAGCAGGGGCTCGGCCAGCGTGCGGCCCACGGGCAGCGCTGGGTTGAGCGACCCGTAGGGATTCTGGAAGATCGCCTGGAGATCGCAGGACAGCACCCGGCGGGCGCGGCCGGTGAGATGTGTGATGTCCCGCCCGTCGAGCAGTACGCGCCCGCCGCTGACCGGGGTCAGTCCCAGTACCGCTCTGCCGATGGTGGTCTTGCCCGAGCCGGACTCGCCCACGAGGGCGACCGTCTCGCCACGACCGATCTCGAACGACACGTCCTCGATGACCGTGGTCGGCGGCTTGCGGAAGCCGCGGGACGGGTAGCGGACCGCAAGGCCTTCAAGCTGGAGTACGGGCGTACCGGTCACGCGACCCTCCCTTCGGTACGAGCGATGCTGGGTGTGCTTTCGATGAGCTTCTTGGTGTACGGGTGCTGGGGCCGGTAGAAGATGTCCTCGACCGAGCCCTCTTCCACGATCCGGCCCTGCTCCATCACGATCGCGCGGTCGCAGCTGTCGGCCACCACCCCCAGGTCGTGCGTGATCAGGATGATCGCCATGCCGTGCTCGTCGCGCAGCGAGCGCAGCAGGTCCAGGATTCCCGCCTGCACCGTGACGTCCAGTGCCGTGGTGGGTTCGTCGGCGATCAGTACCTTCGGTGACCCGGCCAGGGCCATGGCGATGACGACGCGCTGGAGCATGCCGCCGGACAGTTCGTGCGGGTGTCGGCGCGCGATGTCGTCCGGATCGCGCAGGTGGACGCTGGTCAGCAGCTCGCGGATCCGCTGCTGTACGGCGTCCTTGCCGCCCCGCCCGGCATCGATGCGCCGGATGACTTCGGACAGCTGGGAGCCGATGGTGAAGTACGGGTCGAGCGCCACCATGGGTTCCTGCGATACGAGAGCGATCTCGCCGCCCCGGATACGCTGCAACTCGCGCTCCGGCAGGCCGCTGATGCGGGTGTCGGCCAGCCATGCCGCGCCACTCGTCACAGCCCCGTTGGGCGGGAGGAGCCCGAGCAGGGACAGGCCCGTCACCGTCTTTCCACTGCCGGATTCGCCGACGAGACCGAAGATCTCACCGGGGCGGACCGTGAAGCTGATGGAGTCGACGACGTTGCGTGGCCCATGTGCGGTGGCGAATGCGATCGAGTAGTCGCGCACGGCGAGTACCGCTCCGTCCGGCGGTGTGTCCGACGGCTTGGCGGCGTCCTGAAGGGCCGCTGCGGGCACCGGCCGCGGCAATCGGCCACCGGTGGCCTGCCGCCGGTCCTGTTCGAGGTCGCGCAGCCCATCGCCGACCAGTCCGAAGGACAGCGACATGAGGCCGATCACGCCACCGGAGACGAACAGCAGGTAAGGGTCCTGCTGCATGATCTGCGCGGCCTCACCGACCATGCCGCCCCAGCTCGGGGCGGGCGGCGGAGTGGCCAGTCCGAGGAATCCGAGGCCGGTCTGGATGGCGAGGGCGTTGCCCGAGAAGAGAAAGATCGGGACCAGCAACTGCCCGGTCAGCCGGGGGAGGATGTGCCGTGCCATGATCCGTGCCGGGCCGAGCCCGGACACTCTGGCGGCGTCCACGAACAGTTCCTCGCGCAGCGCGATGCATGAGCTGCGGATGATCCGGGCGAGGCCCGCGGAGGCGAAGAAGCCGAGCGTGAGCATGGCGGCGACGTTGCTCTGGTAGAAGATCGCGAGGACGGCGAGCGTGATGATGACCGCGGGGACCGAGAGCATGACGTCCAGCACGGCGACGATGACCCGGTCGGTCCAGCCGCGCAGGTAGCCGCCCAACACGCCCAGGGACATCCCGAAAACGGCATAGACGAGTACTGCCACCCCCACCCCGATCAGGGTTGGCCGTCCGCCGTAGAGCAGTCGGCTCAGCACGTCGCGGCCGAGGACGTCGGTGCCCAGTGGATGGTCCGCCGTCGGGCCGGACAGCGTGTGGAGCAGGTCCTGCGCCAGCGGCGGATGCGGTGCCAGGAGCGGGGCGAGGATCACGGCGGCGCTGATCCCGGCGACCACGACGAGGGATGCGGCGGCGACGGGACGGCGCCATATCCCGGCGAAGGGGTTGATCCGCGCCCGCGATCGCGCCTTCGGAGGCGCCTCGACAGTGGTCATTCCGTTCGTACCTTCGGGTTGAGGAGGCTGTAGAGGACGTCGACGAGAAGGTTCACCACGATGACCATGACCGTGAAGGTGATGGTGAGGCCCTGCACGACCGGTAGATCGTGCTGGTTGGTCGCGTCCACGACCGTGGTGCCCAGACCGGGCAGGGTGAAGACGTTCTCGATGAGGATCGTGCCGGGGATGAACGTGATCATCATCAGGCCGATCGTGGTCACCACCGGCAGTCCGCAGCCCCGCAGAGCGTGCTTCCAGATGATCGACGAGGACCGGATGCCGGAGGCCCGCAGTGTTCTGATGTGGTCGAGGCTGAGGGTGGACAGCATCGCGTCGCGGGTGACCTTGGAGATGAAGGCGACTCCTCCGATCGAGAGAGAGACCACGGGCAGGACGAGGCCGGCTGCCCATTGCCCCGGCGACTCGGTGAACGGGCTGTACCCGGTGGCAGGGAAGAGCGCGAACTTGACGGCGAACACGGCGACCAGCAGCAGTGCGATCCAGAAGTTGGGCACCGCGCTGCCCAGCAGGGACACGATGTCGAACAGCCGGCGGCTGACCCGGCCGCGTGTCGCGCTGTACACGCCGAGCACGACGCCGGTCAGGCTCGCGAGCGCGGTCCCCCCGATCACCAGCGCCAGGGTGACCGGCAGGCGTTGCCCGATCAGTCCCAGCACGGTTTCACCGGTGAACAGCGAGTCGCCGAGATCACCCTGCAGGACGCCGCGCAGGTAGAGCCAGTACTGCACGACGACCGGCTGGTCGAGATGCATCGCGGCCCGCAGCGCGTCGTACTGTTCCTGTGTCGCGTTGATCCCGAGCACCGTTCGTGCCGGATCTCCCGGCACGAACGACTCAAGAAGGAAGGTGATCGCCGAGACGATCACAAGGAGCGGGATGGACAGCGCCAGCCTGCGGAGAATGATGGAGAGCATCGGTCCTCGCTAGCGAACGGTCCACATGGTGTTCGAGGTCAGCTGGGCGCCGCCCTCCGGGAACTGCACTCCTTGCAGTTTGGTGTTGTACATGGCGACCGTGTCGGTACCGGACACCGGCAGCGCGAGCGCTTTTTGCACGATCACATCGGTGAGAGCCTTCGCCGCGGTCCCGCTGGACTTCGCGTCCGACTTGGCGAGCCGGGCGTACGCGGCATCGACTTCCGGGTCGCTCACGCCGAAGACGTTCATGATGCCCGTCTTGGTGAAGCCCGCCTGCTGTGCGTAGAAGTTGGGCTCGCCGCCCGTGCCGGGTGACAGCACGGTGCCCGCGTACTTCTTCGTGAGCAGGTCGTTGATCCAGGCGCCGAAGTTCGTGGCGGCCCTCAGCTTCAGCTTGACGCCCACCTCGGCGAGCTGGGCCTGCACGGCCTGGACCATCTTCGTCGTCGAGGGGTCGAACGACCCGTAGTTCACCGGGATGGTCAGTCCCTTCCCGTATCCCGCCGCCTTCAGCAGCTTCTTGGCCTTGGCCGGGTCGTAGGGGTACATCTTCTCGGCCGCGGGGCTGTAGCCGTCGTATCCGGGCATCGCCGGCTGGGAGACCGGTGTTCCGAAGTCTCCGTAGACCGCCTTGGTGATCGCGGTGCGATCGATGGCGAAGTTCAGTGCCTGCCGGACACGCTCATCGGCCAGTCCCTTGACGACTGTGCCTTCACGGTCCAGGAGGTGCAGGCCGGCCCAGGTGGTGGGCTTCTTGAGCGTGGTGAGCGACTTGTCGCCCTTGATGGTCGGCGCCACGTCCGGAGTGCCGTACATGAGGTCGATCTGCCCGGACTTCAGGGCCTGCACCTGCGAGTTGACGTTCGGCATCACCCGGACGGTGATCTTCTTGAAGTGGACGGCGGACTTGTCCCAGAAGTTCTTGTTCGGGAGGTAGACGTAGTGGTCGCCGGAGACCGACTGCTGAGGGCTGTACACGTACGGCCCGGCGCCGAAGGTCGCGGAGGCCAGCTTCTTCGGGTTCGTCAGCCCGGCCGGGCTGACGATGGCACCGCCCATGTACGCGGGCGTGAACAGGGTGCCCATGTCGGGGTTCGGTGTCGGGCTGCTGATCGCCACGGTCGAGCTGTCCGGCGTGGAGAAGGTCAGGGGACGGAAGTAGGCGGCGGTGGGTCCGCTGCCCTTCTGGAAGTACTTGAACGAGTCGACGACGTCGGCGGCGGTGATCGGCGTGCCGTCGGCGAACTTCACGCCCTTGCGCAGGTGGAGCTCGAACTTGGTGTTCTTCTGGCCGACATAGCCCCACTTGTCGGCCAGCCCGGCCCCCAGGGTGCCGTCGGCCTTGCGGGTCAGCAGCGTCGCGTAGGCGGGGTCCATGTAGTTCGCGAAAGGTCCGACAGCGATCTGGGCGGGGTCCAGGCTGTTGGGCGCCGAGGACAGGGCGATGGTCAGGTTCGCCGGGCCGGCATTGCCGCCGCTGTTGGTCTCTCCGCCGCCGCAGGCGGCGAGCGCCAGCGACGCCACGACGCCGATCGAGGCCTGGAGGACGGTTCTTCTCTTCATCGAGGGCTCCGTTGGATGGGGAGGGGGAGACGGGGAGGACCGGGGACGCGGCTCGCGACGCAACCACCGAGGTGGATTGCCTGGCGGGCTCTCAATGCACCGGCTGCCGGGAGGATCCGCCGGTGTCGGGACGGCGGCCGGTCGGTGCGTGGGCAAGTAGTTGTCCGCCCCGGTGCCCACATGTACAGGCCGGGAACGCCCTGACTTACACGTTTAAGCCAGTGGGCGGTAAACTAACTGTGTCGCCTGCGTTGCGCAAGAGGTCCGCGAAATGTGGCCGCCGCCCGCACAGCGCGAGGGCGACGAGCGCGGACGCGGGCCGGAAAGCCTTCCGGCAGCGGAGCAGGTCAGGCGGATACCCGAACCTCAACGCTGAGCGGGTCCCGGATGGGATCGGCGGGTGCCTGCTTCCGGTCGAGCGCGTCGACGATGCGTCGGGCCAGGCTCCGCGCGACGGTATCGGTGTCACGGACGATCGTGGTGAGCGGCGGCTGCGCCAGGGCCGCGCCGGGAATGTCGTCGACACCGATCACGGCCAGGTCATGGGGGGCCCGCAGCCCCAGGGACCGCAGGGCGACCAGAACGGCCAGGGCGACTTCGTCGTTGAACGCACAGATGCCCGTCACCGGCGGATCGGCGCCGAGCCACGCCTTCACCGCTTCCACGCCGCCGTCCGGACCAAACGGGATGGTGCGCACATCCGGCTCCCGAAGGCCGAGTTCGGCGCACACCTTGCGCACACCGTCCAGCCGCGGCTGGGCCAGGACGCCGAGTCTGGTCAGGTCCGGGTAGGCGTAGCCGAGCCGGCGGTGCGCCTGGACCATGTATCGGGCCTGCGCCGCTCCGATCGGTTCCTCCGGCACGAGAGGGGGCCGGTGCGGGCCCCGTACCGAGCCGTGCACGGCCATCACGACCTCGACTCCCGCCGCGCGCATGGCGCCGGCCTCAGCCTCGGGGAACTCGTCCAGTGCCAGTACGGCCGCGGGTGTCAGGGCTTTCCAGATCTCCCGCAGGGGCCGGGCGTGGCGGGCCGAGGAGTGGACGAGGAAGGTGAGTTCGTGTTCGGCGAAGGCATTGGTCAGCTGTTGGACGAGTCGTCCGAGGACATGCTCGATGGGCCAGTCCGGCAGCAGCCCGAGCACGATGTGCGAGCGCCCCGTCCGCAGCGAGCGCGCCGCGGCCGACGGCGCGTAACCGAGCCGGGCGGCCGCACCCCACACGCGCTGCCGTGTGACCTCGGGGATCTTCTGTCGCGGGGTGTCATTGAGGACGTAGCTCACTGTCGCACGGGAGACCCCGGCCTCGCGCGCAACATCCGCGCTGGTCACGCGTCTCCGGCCGGATGCCCCGGTCATGGATCCCCTCCCCTGACGGACCTCTTGTCAAAGCCCGCGACTGCGGCTAACTTGCCCGCTCAGAATACCTACACGTTTAAGTGATGCGAGTAAGTGACTCAACGTGGCCCTGGCTCCGGAGCGGGCCCCCGCCCCGTCTGAAACCCAACCGTCGCCGGTGTCCATCGAGGTGCGGCGCAACAGCCGTACGTCGGCCTCCGCACATGCCCCGCACCCGACATGACCCGAAAGGCAGCCGCGTGATCCGCCATCACGACTTTCCACACAACGGCCTGACGCTGCGCTCCACGCTGCACATCCCCGAGGGGCCGACCGGAACCCGCTGGCCGGCCGTGGTGTTCGTCCACGGTTTCACCTCCAACCGGCTCGAACTTCCCAACTTCGTCGCCATGTCCCGGCTGCTGGAGGAGAACGGCATCGCCTCGGTCCGGTTCGACCTCTCGGGCCACGGCGAGAGCGACGGCGACTTCTTCGACGTGACCCTTGCCGGGGAGATGGCCGAAACCCGGGCGGTGCTCCGATCGGCCCGTACCTTCGACTTCGTCGACCCCGAGCGGATCGGACTGGTCGGCATGAGCATGGGAGGTGTGGTCGCCGGCATCGTCGCCGCCGAGGAGCCGGGCATCGGCGCGCTGTGCCTCTGGTCTCCGGCAGCGGTCGCCCCCTTCGAGATCGGCAGGGGCTACCTCAAGGGCCGCAGCCTCGCGGCGGAGATCGAGGAGAAGGGCTACTTCGACGCCGACGGGCACCGGATGGGTCCCGCACTCGTCGAGGACATCGTCGGTCTCGACGTCTACGGGCGGTCCGGCGCGTACGGCGGCCCGGTCCATATCCTGCACGGCGACAAGGACGACATCGCCCCCCTCGACTACGTGCGCCGCTACCTGGAGCACTACGACGGCAACGCGGAACTCGAGATCGTCGAGGGCGCGGACCACGCCTGGGGCACCGTGCCGCACCGCACCATGCTGCACCAGTCCACACTGCGATTCCTCCGGAGGCACCTCAAGTCATGACGACGTCGAGCTTCGAGGCGCTCCGTACGACGGACGCCACCACGACGGTCACCGGGCTGTGCACCGCGGACGACTCCGGTCTCGCGGCCACCCCGTATGCGCAGCCCCGTCTCTCGTGGTCGCTGGTGAGCGACCGGCCGGGGGTCCTGCAGCACGCCTACGAGATCCAGGTCTGCGCCGACCAGTCCTTCGGCGAGGCGGTGTCCAGCGGAGAGGTCGGGTCCCATGTGGTGACGGATCACCCATGGCCTGGCGAGGCACTGCGCAGCCGCGCGGTTCGTCACTGGCGCGTCCGTGTCCGCACCGACCTCGGGTGGACGCCATGGAGCGAACCCGCCCGGGTGGAGGCAGCGCTGCTCGACCCCACGGACTGGACAGCCCGTCCCGTCCATGTCCCCAGTGACCGGGGCCGCACCTCCCCCGGCCCGGTGCCGCTGCTCCGCCGGGAGTTCGACCTCCCGGCGGAGCCGGTATCCGCGCGCCTGTACGTGACCTCGCTGGGCGTCCACCGCACCGCGGTCAACGGCCGGCCCGTCTCCGACGACCTGCTGGAACCGGGCTGGACCAGCTACTCCAACCGGCTGCTCTACGCCACCTACGACGTCACAGGCCTGCTGACCCCCGGCCGCAACGCCGTCTCCGCCGCGGTCGGCGACGGCTGGTACCGAGGCCATCTCACCTGGCACAAGAACCGCAACGTCTACGGCGACACCTCGGCACTGCTCGCCCAGCTCGAAGTCACCCTGGCCGACGGCAGCACGGTCAAGGTGGTGACCGACGACCAGTGGCGGGGCGGTTACGGCGGTCTGCCGGCGGCGGACCTGTACGACGGCTGCGAGCGCGACCTCCGCCACGAGCCGGACGGCTGGCGGATGCCGGGCTTCGACGACCGCGGCTGGGAGCGAGCCGCCACGCTCCCGCTGCCCTCAGGGCTCGCGCAGCGGGCCCACCCCGCCGTACGCGCCCTGCAGACCATCCAGCCGGAGCAACGGACACTGCCCGACGGCACGATCGCCGTCGACGCGGGCGAGAACATCACCGGCTGGCTCCGCCTCCGCGCCAACGGCCCGGCGGGAAGCACCGTCACGATCCGGCATGCGGAAGTCCTCGATGACGACGGCCGCCTGCTGACCAGCATCCTGCGCGGCGCCCGCGCCACCGACCAGTACACCTTG
Source organism: Streptomyces sp. 2A115 (assembly GCF_052245575.1). NCBI lineage: Bacteria > Bacillati > Actinomycetota > Actinomycetes > Kitasatosporales > Streptomycetaceae > Streptomyces > Streptomyces sp. 2A115. Next base: position 44,909 of record NZ_JBQQCG010000032.1, read on the forward strand.
GCCGGTGGCACAGCCGAACTGGAGCCGGAGTTCACCTTCCACGGCTTCCGGTACGCCGAGATCGACACCTCGCCGGGCGTCACGATCGGGCAGACAGAGGTGGTCGTGGTGGCCAGCGATCTGCGCCGCATCGGCGACTTCCACTGCTCCGACGAGCGCGTCAACACCCTGTACGACAACGTCGTCCGCTCCCAGCGCGGCAACTTCCTCGCCGTCCCCACGGACTGCCCGCAGCGCGACGAACGGCTCGGCTGGACCGGCGACATCATGGCCTTCGCCCCGACGGCCTGCGCCACGTTCGACAGCCGCTCCTTCCTCGACAGCTGGCTCACCGACCTCGGCATCGAGCAACGCCCCGACGGCGCGGTCCCACTCGTGATTCCCGACGTGGACCTCGGCGAACTCCCCCCGATGGACCTGCCGTTCGCCGGCACCGCAGCGGGCTGGGGCGACGCCGCCACCGTCGTACCGGCCGCCCTCTTCGACGCCTACGGCTGGCGCAGCCTGCTGGGCCACCACTACGCGGCGATGCGCGCGTGGGTCGACTTCACCGCCGGTCGCCTGGACGAGGACGGGACCTGGAGCGGCAACGCGCAACTCGGTGACTGGCTCGACCCGGCCGCCCCACCGGAGGACCCGGCGCGCGCCACCACCGACTCCGCCTATGTCGCCACCGCCTTCGTCGCGCACAGCGCCCGGCTGCTCGCCGACGCGGCCCGCGAACTGGGCCACACCGACGACGCCGACCGGTACGCGGCCCTGCACCGCCGTACTGCCGAGGCCGCCTGGCGGAAATGGGGCCACCACGCCCGCACCACCCAGACCGGCTGCGCGCTCGCCCTCGAATTCGGCATCACGCCCGCCACCGAACGCCCCGCGGTGGGCGAGGCCCTCGCCGCCCTGGTCCGCGCCAACAGCGGCCGCATTGCCACCGGCTTCCTCGGCACACCCTTCGTGCTGCCAGCCCTCACCAGCACCGGCCACACGGCCGAGGCGTACCAACTCCTGCTCAACACCGAGTGCCCGGGCTGGCTCTACCAGGTCGAGCGCGGCGCCACCACCATGTGGGAGCGGTGGGACGCCATACGTCCCGACGGCACCATCGACACCGAGAAGGCCGGCACGATGCTGTCGTTCAACCACTACGCCTACGGCGCCGTCGCCGCCTGGCTCTACCAGTCCGTCGCCGGACTACGCCCCACCACGCCCGGCTACCACACTCTTGAGGTAGCCCCACGACCAGGGGGCGGGCTCACCTCGGCTGCTGCCTCCGTCACCACCCCGTACGGCACGGCATCCGTTGCCTGGTCCATCAGCGGCACCACTTTGACGGTGGGCGTATCGCTGCCCCCCGGCACGACCGGACGGTTCCGCGCACCCGAGGGCTGGCGTTGTACCACCAATGTCGGCCGACTCGGATCCGGGGACCATCACCTGGTCCTTCACTCCGGCTCATAGCCCCTCAGACCAAGGAACGCGCGCCATGCCGACCAGCCACGACCACAGCGCCGCCCGATCTGAGTCTCGACAACAAGACCGCGCCGCTCTCGGGCCGTGACTTCTGGTCCACCAAGTCCGCTGAACACGCGGGAATCCCCTCGCTCGTACTGAGCGACGGCCCGCATGGTGTCCACCGCCAGCGCCAGGACGCCGACCATCTCGGCCTGTACGACAGCGAGCCGGCGACCAGCTTTCCGCCCGCGGTCGCGCTTACTTCCAGCTGGGACCGAGACCTGGTGTGCCGGGTGGGAGAGGCGCTCGGCCGCGAGGCCCGGGCGCTGGGAGTGGTCCGTATACCGGCCAGAGCAAGGACTGCTCTCTCAGCGCGAAAACGGGTGGTGGCAGCGTTCCGTACCCTGGCGGCATGCGCATGCGCCCCACGCTGAACTGGACCCCTACCGATGACCTGCCGCCGGGCACCACGGACCTGGAACCGGTCGCCGATGCGCTGAGCACCGGCCGTGTGCTCGTGCTCAGCGGGGCGGGCATCTCCACGGAGTCAGGCATCCCCGACTACCGGGGCGAGGGCGGAAGCCTGAGCCGGCACACCCCGATGACCTACCAGGACTTCACGGCCAGCGCCCAGGCCCGGCGCCGGTACTGGGCGCGCAGCCACCTCGGCTGGCGTACCTTCGGCCGCGCCCGCCCCAACGCCGGGCACCGGGCCGTGGTCGCGTTCGCGCGGCACGGCCTGCTCTCGGGTGTGATCACCCAGAACGTCGACGGCCTGCATCAGGCCGCCGGCAGTGAGGGCGTTGTGGAACTCCACGGAAGCCTGGAGCGGGTCGTCTGCCTTTCCTGCGGCGCCTTCAGCCCGCGCCGCGAACTCGCCCGGCGGCTCCAGGAGGCCAACGCGGGCTTCGAGCCGGTGGCCGCCGCAATCAACCCGGACGGCGACGCCGGCCTCACCGACGAACAGGTCGGGGACTTCCGCGTGGTGCCCTGCGCGGTGTGCGGCGGCATCCTCAAACCGGACGTGGTGTTCTTCGGCGAAGCCGTTCCGCCGCCGCGAGTCGAACACTGCCGCCAGTTGGTCCGCGAGGCGGGCTCGCTGCTGGTCCTGGGCTCCTCACTGACGGTGATGTCCGGCCTCCGGTTCGTCCGCCAAGCAGCCCAGACCGGGAAGCCGGTGCTGATCGTCAACCAGGACCCGACCCGGGGCGACCAGCACGCCGTCACCCGGGTCGCACTCCCGCTGGGAACAGCCCTCACCGCCGTGGCCGGCCTGCTGGGCATCCCCGTCGACGACGAGGCGACGGCCCGGGCCAGGGAGTAACGGTGACGGGCGTCACCGGAGTGCATCGCGTCAGCCCTTCTCGCCGTCCCGGCTGATCACGACCTCGCCGGGACGGAAGGCGTCGGTTGGCGCGCGGTCCCTTCTGGCTGATGTCGGCGTAAGGAGCTGAACCTGGCCTGCGCGGCCGTCCGCGGCACCGCCCGCTTCAGAAGAAGCACTCCGAACATCGCACGCCAGCACCTCCCGCATGGCTCCGGCCTGGGCAAGACCCGCTGGGCGGCAGAGCGAGCGCACCTTTACCTGGCTCCACCAATTCAGCCGTCGGTCGACCCCAACACGATCTCCTTCGGGCTCCTTGGTGCCGCCACCATAGCGTTCACCTTCAACCCATTGCAATGAACAGACGGCTGGCATTGCATTAATCGCGAAGACCATTGCAATGATTACATGGCTACCACCTTGAGCTTTGATGATGGCGCGCAATGAACTCGTTGCTAGATCAGTAAATGCAACGTAGCGTTTCCAGCATCAGAAACAACGAATCGAGGAAAGCCCGATGCAGAGCTTGGACACCCCCACCCCGATCTCCGCCATCCTCGACATCCCCGCGGGACGCATCCGGATCATCGCCGCCGACCGGGCCGACACCACAGTCGAGGTCCTGCCCGTAGACACTTCGAACGGCCGCGACGTGAAGGCGGCGGAGCACGCCAAGGTCGAATACAGCGACGGCATCCTGCGGATCCACCCTTCGGGGAAGAACCAGATCCTCGGCACCTCCGGATCCATCGAGGCGACCATCCAGCTGCCCGCCGATTCCCGCACCGAGGCGAAGGTGCAGCGCCGAGTTCCGGGGAGTCGGACGGCTCGGCACAGTCGTGCTGCGCACCGAAGCCGGCGAGATCTCGGTCGGCGCCACCCGCGAAATCTCCCCCTCGCTGGACGCCGGTACCACCTACGGCCGGATCCACAACGCGCTCAAGAACGTGGAAGGCACCGCCGCCGACCTGAACATCCGCGCGACCACCGCCCACGGCGACATCACCGCCCGCAGCTCTGACCCGCAGACCCTGAGGAGCACCCACCATGAAGCCGCCGCTCGCACGGAAGCCCGAGATGGCGACTCCGGCCACCCCTGGCCCTGCCGCCTCCTTCATACGGTTTGTGATCTCCGGAGGCGGCGTCGGAGTCCCCTCCAGCTTCGCGGTACCGCTGTTGGCCATGACCATGCCCTGGGCGGTCTCCAACGCGATCATCACCGTCGCCTCCACCCTGCTGTGCACCGAACTCCACGCCCGCTTCACCTTCACCAAAGGGCGCAGCGCCCGATGGCGAGAGCACTGGCAGTCCGCGGGCTCGGCGACCGCCGCATACCTGGCCACCAGCGTCGCCATCCACCTCCTGCATCTCACACAGCCCTCCCCCGGCACTATGACTGAGCAGGTCGTCTACCTCAGCGCCTCCGGCCTCGCCGGCACAGGCCGCTTCATCATCCTGCGCCTCTACGTCTTCGCCGGCCGCCGCAGCCAGACCACACAACCGCTGATGCAACACGGCACGGTGGCCGTGCCCGACCCGACAGGAATGCGGCAGCCGTCGTGCACGAGTTGGCCCAACGGGTCGCGGCCACAACTGGCGGCGTGAACCCCAACCCCACCAGGCCAACACCCACCCGGTCACCGGTCACCGGTCTCGACAGGCTGGCGTCGTCTGAGGCGGCCGGTGCGGCGCAGAAGCAGATACGGCGCAGGACGTCGAGCCGGCGCTCGTACAGCTTGCCGCGGACTCTGCCCGGCCTGGCGGAGACAGCCGATGGCGTACTCCACGAGCGTGCCGATGCGGCGACTTCAGCTCACCGACCAGGTGTGTCAGCCGCCCCGAGGGCTGTTTGCCCAGCGCACGTCGGGCGTTGCGTTCCACCGTGGTGCGGATGCGTGAAAATCCCCAGGGCTGCTCTTCGCCTCACTTCGTCCGCTTGGCAACTGACTGGGGAGGGGGGGAGCGAGGAGCGCGTGGCCGGGCCGTTTCTGATGGCGTAGCTGCTCGTCGCGGTCATTGCTGGTCGGCGGCTGAGTCGAGGTCGGCAGGGGAAAATCCGGTGCCGATTCCCTGCTCACGTCTCAGTGGACGTTAAGTCCGATCTTCCCTGGTCCATGATCGCTCGATCGTGGTAATGATCGCCGTGCGGGCGTCTGCTGGGCATGTCCATGTCGAGATGCGGGGCGTGGAGAGAGAGCCGTACCTCAGCGACTTATCGGACGCGCAGTGGGCGTTGATCGAGCCGATGATCACTGCCTGGAAGCAGGACCGGGTGAAGCGGTCGGCGACGGGCGATACCGGGTCCTGCGATCTGCGGGAGATCGTGAACGCGATCTTCTACCAGAACCGGACGGGCTCTCTCCAAAGTCCTTGAGAGTGTGAGAGAGCGCGAACGATCAGGCTCCTGACAAGCCAAGGAGCGCGTCGGCGTTGCCATGGGCGATCCGCGCCCGATCGACGGGAGAAACCGGCAAGCTGTTGAGGAACGCCGTGGCCTCGTCATTGGGGCTGTACGGATAATCGACCGAGAAAAGAATGCGATCCGCACCGAAAGCGGTCAGGGCGGCGAGGAACGCGGATTGGTCGAAGAAACCACTGGTCGTGATCCATACCTGATCCAAGATGGTCTGCGATACGTCTCGCTTCAGCCCGATCGCCGTTCCCGGTCCGAACATCGCATCGACGCGCTGGAGCATCATCGGCAGCAGCTCGCCCATATGGCCGATGATCAGCTTCAGATCCGGATTTCGGTCGAGTGCACCCGACACGGCCAGGCGCAGAATGTGAAGCCCCGTTTCCGCATGCCAGCCGAAACCGGCATTGGACAATATGAACGCGGTAAAGTCCGGCAGCCCCTGGAAATAGATGTCGCGCACCACACGTGGCGCGGGTCCGGGATGAATATAGAGGGGGGCGTCGATGGCCTCGGCACGCGACAGGATCGGAGCGAAGCGCGGGTCGTCGAGGAACAGTCCGTCGGTGGTCCCGTTGATCGAGGCGCCGCGGAAGCCCAATCGGGTCACGCACCGTTCCAGTTCGTCCGCGGCCGCCTCGGGATCCTTCATGGGGAGGTGTGCGAACGCCGCGAACCGATCCGGATGCCGTTCGGCGACCTGGGCCAGTCGGTCGTTATAGTCGCGCGCAAGGCTCACACCCTCCTCGCCGGCCAGCATCTCGGCGCCCGGGCCCACGGCCGACAGCACCTGCATGGTAATTCCGGCTTCGTCCATCGAGCCGATGCGTTCCTGCTGTGTATCGTCCAGGGCCCGGTCGAGCGCACTCGCCGCCTCGTCTGCATCAGAGGGCGCCCATCCGGCCGGCACCCATCCGGATGCAGCGACGTCCGCAGCGGAAATCCTCTGCGCCAGATCAGTGAAAAGGACATGTTCCTCTAGAGCAACGATGCGCATGATCTTGTTCTCCGTCCAATTGGAATGTGAGTGCGACACAAGGGGGCGGCGCTCAAGGCGCCAGGCACTGTGTCCGGCTGGCTTCCGCCGCAACGTTCCGCCCCTCCGGGGAGCCGAAGCCAGCCACGGCCGCCGGATCCCGGAAAACCGACATCCGAGCCTTCGGTCCGGAGAAAGTCCGACAGCCGGATCGTCGTCGACGGTGAGGAACACCGGTCCGGGAATGGGGCTCCTCCTGGGCAGCCGTCACAGGGTGGGCTCGTCCATGTAGCACCAGCGCCCGCCCTTGGCAGACGCGAAGGACTGGATCACCGGATGGACGGAGGGACGGTCCCGCTGAAGTGAACCTGGCGTGTTTGCCGTCATGATCAGTCCGAGGGGGCGGTGCCGTCCCGAAGGGTGTGCCGGGTCATGGCGTCAGTAGCGGGCGTTGGGCAGGACACTCGTCGACTGCCTGGTCACCAGGCCGGTGGATCGGGCCCGTACCCAGGGTCAGAGGCAGGCCCGTGCCCTGGTTGGCGTGGGCGATGATCTCCGCGGTGATGGAGATCGCCGTCTCCTCAGGCGTGCGCGCACCGAGGTCGAGACCGATCGGGGAGCGCAGCCGGGCCAGTCGGTCCGGCGCGACGCCCGCCTCGCGCAGGAGACGCAGGCGTTCATCGTGAGTCCGACGGGATCCCATCGCGCCCACGTAGCCGACGGGCAGATCGAGGGCCAGTCGCAGCAGGGGGATGTCGAACTTGGCGTCGTGGGTGAGGACGCAGACGGCGGTACGGCCGTCCACCTCGGCGCGTTCCAGGTAGCGGTGGGGCCAGTCGACCACGACCTCGTCCGCGTGCGGGAAGCGTGCCGCGGTGGCGAAGACGGGGCGGGCGTCGCACACGGTGACCTGGGAATCTCCTGAGGAATCCGGGCCTGCGTGATCAGGGCTGATCGCTGATGGTTCGGTAGGCCGCGACGTACAGGGTGTGGCACAGGTCGATCAGTTCTTCGACGGTGGCGTTCTGGTGGCCGAGCGTCCAGTCCACGAGGAGTTCGTTGACTCCGCCGACCAGGCTCATAGCGGTCATGGTGAGCCGGCTGGAGGAGGCTTCCGGGCCAGGGAGCGGTGCGACGACGGCGGCGACCATTGCGGCGAATTCGTGCAGGACCTCACGGCGGCGCACTTCGAGGCGGGGGCTGGCGCCCACGACCTCGATGAGCACCAGGCGGGCCATGCGGGCGTCGCCGGCCAGTGTGCGGATGAACACCTCGAGGCCGGCGCGCAGTTGGGCGTCGACATCGGGTGCGGCAGCGGCTGCGGCCTGCGCGGTTTCGGCCGTGATCGTAGTGATCAGCTCGTTGTAGACCCCGGCGAGAAGGTCTTCGCGGTCGCGGAACGACTCGTAGAAGTAGCGCTCGGTCAGTCCGGCATGCGAGCACACCTGCTTGACGGAGACCGAGGCGTATCCGGCCGTGCCGAACAGGTCGAGGCCCGCCTGAATGAGGCGGGCGCGGCGCTCCTGCTGTCGTTGCGCCGCATCGCGTCCGCCGTAGCGCCGCCCGGCGGTCTGTGTGCCCGTCATGTTTCCCTCCGCAGAGGTGTTGACACCGGTGTGCTCTGAACTGACACTCTAGCTTGTCAGTTCATCTGACATGGCATCGTGTCAGACGCGCGTGGGGGTCGCTTGCCGCTCAGCGTTCCGCTCATGCCCAGGGCAAGGAAGGGGCTCGACCTTGGCAGCACCGCCCAGGTACCCGTACAGGTTCAGCCGAGGAGACCGTGACAGGCTCCCCCGTACAGAACCGCTGACCGGCCGAGTGGTCGCGGTCACCGGGGCGGGCCGCGGAATCGGGCGTGCCGTCGCAGCCCGGCTCGCCGCGGCCGGAGCCGCCGTGGCGATCGGTGATCTCGACGCGGAGCTTGCCATGGAGACGGCTGGTGCCATCGGCGCGCATCCCGGTGGCCGACTGCTGGGGCTGTCTGTCGACGTCACCGACACACAGTCCTTCGAAGGCTTCCTGCGCACCGTCGAGACCCAGCTCGGGCCGATCGACGTACTGATCAACAACGCCGGAATCATGTGGGTGGGCCCCTTCGAGGAGGAACCGGAGGAAGCCGCCCTGCGCCAGTTCGACGTCAACGTCCACGGCGTACTGCGGGGGATGAAACTCGTGATCCCGGGGATGCGGAAACGCGGTCGCGGCCATGTCGTGAACATCGCCTCCGCCGCCAGCAAGGTCGCCCCGGCCGGCGAGGCTACCTACGCGGCGACGAAGCACGCCGTCCACGGCTACAGCACAGCCGTCCGTGCCGAACTGCGCGGCACCGGCGTGCATGTGTCCCTGGTGATGCCCGGTGTCGTGGACACCGAGCTGGCCGTGGGCACCGCGACCGGCCCCACCCGACGCCTGACGACGGATCAGGTGGCCGACGCGGTGCTCGACGTCGTGCTGCGCCCGCGGTTCGAGGTCTTCGTTCCACGCCAGGTGGCCGCCCTGACCCGGTTGGCCGCGCTGCTGCCGGGCCGGGCCCGCGACGCCCTGCATCACCTCCTTGTCCCCGACCAGCTCGCCGCCCTGTCCGACCGGTCGGTCCGCGCGGCCTACGAGCAGCGCACCCGGACCGCCCGACATCCCGAAGGATGAGCCCGTGACCACCACGCCCAAGCCGGCGCCCAGCGCGAAGAAGGCCCAGGACGCCGCCGCTCCGCGTCCCATCCCCGAATTCGAAGGTGTCCACGGCGTATGGCCCCGCGGTGACCGGCTGCGCGCCGTGCGCAGCGCCGCGGCCGCCTACCGTGAGCGGTTCGTCCAGCAGGGCCGTATCCACGCCGTCCGCAGTTTCGACATCGCCGCCGCCCCGTACCCGACCCGGTTCGGCTTCCACGGCGCCGCGCTCGCCGTCAACCCGTTCGTGAGCATCGTCAACCGGATGCTCGTCGTGCAGTTCGACGGCTTCGACGGTGAGCCCAAAACGCTGGTGTGGGAGCCGACCGTCGCCGCCGGAACGGCTCAAGCACCGTTCTACGCCCAGCTCAAGCGGCTGGCGGGGGACTTTCTCACCGAGCACGTCTTCGCCCGCTACTACCACGACCCGAACACCGTCCTGCCCTCTTGCGGTCTGCGACCCGAGGACGTGGACTTCGTCAGCTTCGACCACCTGCACGTCCAGGACGTGCGCATGATCATGGGAAGTACCGGCGCGATTCCTGGCGAACAGGCGCCCCGCGAAGCGCTGTTCCCGCGCGCCCGGTTGTTGGTGCACCGCAGGGAGCTGGGCACCTTCGAATCGATGCATCCGATGCAGTGGGCCTGGTACGTCGACGGAGGCATGGACGGCGTACCGGACGAGCGCGTCACCGCCTTCGACGGCGATGTCGAACTCGGTGTCGGCGTCAGCCTGTTGTGGACCCCTGGCCATACGGACGGCAATCACTCCCTGGTGCTGAACACCCCCGACGGGGTGTGGGTCTCCTCCGAGAACGGCATCTCGGCCGACAACTGGCAGCCCGAGCTCTCCCGCATCCCCGGGGTGCGTCGCCACGCCGCGTTCTACGGCCATGAGGTGGTGCCCAACGCCAACACCCTGGAGGACTCTCTCGACCAGTACGACTCCATGGTCAAGGAGAAGACCCTCGCCGACCCCAGCCGGCGCGATCCGCGCTGGCTGCAGATCCTGCCCTCCTCGGAGCTGGCCCGCTTCAAGCGGCAGTGGCCGGTGCTGCCCAGCTTCTTCCACGGCGGTCTGAACTACGGCGAGTTGGCCCCTGCCAGTGGTGGCCGATGACGGGCCCGGCCGCCCGCCGGATCGCCATCGCCGTGGACGGCGTGGACGGCGTGGAGTTGGCCGCCTGCCAATGGGGAGCGTCCACGGCTCCTCCGGTGGTGCTGGTCCACGGCTATCCGGACACCAGCGCCGTGTGGCGCCCCGTCGCCGAGCGCCTGGCCGACCGCTTCCACGTCACCGCCTTCGACGTGCGGGGAGCCGGTGCCTCCCAGCGGCCCAGCGGTCTGCGCGCCTACCGGATGTCCCGCCTGGAAGCCGACCTGGAGGCGGTTCTCGACGCCGTGAGCCCCGACCGCCCGGTGCACCTGGTCGGACACGACTGGGGATCTATCCACTCCTGGGAGTCGGTCACCGGCACCCGCCTGGCCGGGCGGATCGCCTCGTTCACCTCCATCTCCGGACCCTGCCTGGACCACGTCGGCCACCTGATCCGTGCCCGCCTTCGACCGGGGCATCCGGATCTGCCGAAGATGCTGCGGCAGGCCGCACGGTCCTGGTACATCGCCTACTTCCATCTCCCGCTCCTGCCCTCCCTGACCTGGCGAGCACTGGGACACCGCTGGCGCGCCTTCCTCATCGGCTCCCAAGGCGTGCCCGCGCACACCCCCTACCCCGCGCCGACGCTGGCCCGCGACGCCGTGTCCGGCACCGCTCTGTACCGCGCCAACATGCTGCCCCGCCTGCTGCGTCCCCGGGACCGGCCGACCACCGTCCCGATCCAACTCATCGTCCCTACCCGCGACTTCTGCGTCACCCCGGTGCTGTCGTACGGAGTGGAGCACTGGACGAGCCGGCTACAACGGCACCCGATCGACGCCGGGCACTGGGTACAGCTCAGCCACCCCGAGGAGATCGCGTCCCGGATCGCGGAATTCGCCAACAGCATCGAGGACGGCTCCCGCCGCGATCCGGACCGCACCCCGCACACGACCTGACAGCCCAACGAATCGGCAGTACTGGACGACGACTGCCTGACCGCCCCTTCGCACACACCGATCGCCGACGGAGGAGGAACCTGTCATGTTCCGAGCCGCACATGCCCACCCGGAGCGTCCGTCCGAGCCCATCGACCACCACGACCTGGTGCTGCAACCCCGGGACGTCACCTTCGACTGGGGCGCCACCCCGCTGCACTGGCTGCCGGGTGAGCCCTTCGCGACCCACACCTTCGACGTGCTCCACCTCATGCTCCCCGAACTCGAACGCTGGTTCGTGCGTACCTTCGAGCAGGCACTGCCACTGATCACCGATGACCGGCTGCGCGAGGACGTACGCGGCTTCATCGGCCAGGAGGCGATGCACGCCGAGGCGCACCAGGAGGTCCTGGAGCACCTGCTCGCCAAGGGTCTTGACCCGGCTCCGTACACCCTGCAGTCCGAATGGATCTTCCGAAGGGTGCTCGGAGACCGGCCGGAGCTGACGCCGGCCGCCACCCACGCGCACCTCCTCCAACGGCTCGCCCTCATAGCGGCCTTCGAGCACTTCACCGCGTACATGGGTGACTGGATTCTCAGCAACGGGCACCTGGACCAGGCCGGCGCGGACCCCGCGATGCTCGATCTGTTCCGCTGGCACGGCGCGGAGGAGGTCGAACACCGTTCGGTCGCGTTCGACCTGCTGGTGCACCTCGATCCCCGGTACCGGCGCCGAGTGGCCGGCATGCTCGTCACGGCTCCGGTGCTGACCCGGCTGTGGATCCGCGGAGTCCGCTTCCTGATGAGCGCCGACCCCGAACTCGACGATCGGGTCAAGGTCCGCTTCCGCGACTACCTGGCCGCGGCCCGCAAGGACCTGTTGCCCCCGCCGGGCGCGTTCGCCCGCTCGGTGCTGCGCTACTTCCGCCCCGGCTACCACCCGACCCAGGAGGGCTCGACTCAGCAGGCGGTCGCATACCTGGCGGCGTCCCCTGCTGCCCGAGCGGCTGCCCGATGACCCGGCAACCAGTGAGGCATGTGAGGCATCCCATGGACATCGGCACACCCGGCACTCGGCCGCCGGACCTGTACGGCAGACCGCGCGGCGACTCCTTCATGCAGAAGCTGGCGGCTATCAGCGACAACGCGGTCACGCGCCTCGCGCGGCGCAGCACTCCTCCCAGGCGCACTCCGGCCACCGGGATGCCCGTGATCCGGGAACTGGTGGTCGCCGCCAAGCACCAAGAGGCCGAGGATGTCGTCTCCCTGCGGCTGGCAGCACCCGACGGGGGAACACTCCCGCCCTGGCAGCCCGGCGCCCATATCGAACTGCACCTGCCCTCCGGCCGCAAGCGGCAGTACTCCTTGTGCGGCGACCCTGCCGACCGGTACCGGTACCGCATCGCGGTGCGCCGCATCGCCAACGGCGCAGGCGGTTCGGCCGAGGTACATGACGCCCTCGGAGACGGTATGCGGGTCGCCATCACCGGGCGGCCCCGGAACGCCTTCCCCTTCGCCGCCGAGGCGTTCATCCTGCTCATCGCGGGCGGCATCGGAATCACCCCGATCCTGCCGATGGCCCGGGAAGCCGCCCGACGCGGGCTGGACTGGAGGCTCGCGCACACCGGCCGCAGCCGCGGCTCGATGCCCTTCGCGGCAGAGCTGGCCGAACTCGCGGCCGCAGCCCCTGGCCGGGTCTCCATCCGTCCTGACGACGAGTCCGGCGTGCCCGAAGCAGCCGACCTGTTGAGCTTGAGCCCGGCGGCGGGTGCGGTGTACTGCTGCGGGCCCGCGCCCATGATCGACGGCGTTCGGCGCGCGTTCGGTGGGAGCCGCGCGTCAGCCCTGCACTTCGAGCGTTTCGCCCCGGCCCCGATCACGGACGGCCGTCCCTTCGAACTTCAGCTGGGCGACACCGGACGGGTGCTGCCAGTGCCGTACGACCGCTCCGCCCTGGATGTTCTCCACGAGGCCCTGCCGAACCTGCCGTTCTCCTGCCGCCAGGGGTTCTGCGGCACCTGCCGGGTACGGGTGGCCCATGGCCGTGTCGATCACCGTGACCGCCGGCTCACCGCCACCGAGCGTGCGGCCGGCGCCATGCTGCCCTGCGTCTCGCGTGCACCGGAAGGAGAGCGGTTGGTGCTGGAGGTGTGAGCGATGGCCGAGCGCCCGTAGAGCGCGGCCGTCGCCGCGAGGAACCTCAGCGGCAGGGTTGATACCCGACCCATGGCGCGACGCCCTGCCTGGACGGTGAGACGGTCCATCTGAGACACCGGCCAGATCCAGAGGCAAGTCGCCTTGAGAGCCACCAGGCCGACCACCGGGCGCAGCGCGAACGGTTGACGGGACATCACTTGGCTGATCTTCACCCCAATCTCCGACGCTTCCCGCGCTCAACGGCGCGATGGGATTTTGCGGGCGGCCGGCGGCGAGTGGCGGCGGGTGGGTGGATGGATGGGGGGCGTCAGCCGGCGAGCTTGTTCATGGTGCGGATCTGCTTGTCCAGGACCCAGGCGGGAACGAAGCGGAGCATGCGTGCGCGTCCGGCCATGGGGCCGGCGGCGTAGCGCAGTTTCGGCTTGGTGTCGGTCGCTGCCGTGACGATCGTCTTGGCGACCACGGCCGGGTCGTCACCGCCCTTGATCGCTTCCGTCATCAGGCGGTCGAAGACGTGCCGCTGGTCGGCGTAGGTCTGCAGGGGAGTGTCGGGCTTGGCGCTGTTGGCCTCGAATCCGGTCCGGGTGTAGGCGGGTTCGACGAGGAGCGAGCGGACGCCGTACTCCCGGACCTCGTGGTCCAGGGACTGGGAGTAGCCCTCGATCGCGTGCTTGGACGCGCCGTAGACGGCCATGTAGGGGGCGGGGATGAACCCCTGCACGGACGAGAGGTTGATGATGCGTCCGCGACCCTGCGCGCGCATGTGCGGCAGGACCTCCTTCACCATGCGCATGACGCCGAAGACGTTGATGTCGAAGACGCCTTGGGCCTGCGCGAGGGAGGTTTCCTCGGCCGCGCCGATCGAGCCGATGCCTGCGTTGTTGACCAGGACGTCGATCCGCCCGAAGCGGCCGATCACCTGCTGGACCACGGCGGTGACCGACTTGTCACTGGCCACGTCGAGGTCGAAGAACGTCACCCCGTGAAGCGGGGCGACACGCGAGGTGTCCCGGCCCGTACCGGCCACCTCGAACCCCGCCGCGACCAGCGCGAGCGCGGCTTCCTTGCCGATACCGGAGGACGCACCCGTCACCAGAGCCACCGGCCGATTTGTCGTCATCATGCACTCCCGAACTCACCCGGGAAACCGATCGGTTTCCTCGTCTCGCCTCACTGTAAACCGATCGGTTTCCAATGCACAAGCTCAATCGAGGAACTGTTCCCAGGCACGCCTCACCGGCTGGCTTCAGGCTGGGCTGACCGGCGCCCGCCGGCATGGCGGCACGGGCCGAATGAGCAGGCAGGACATACGCGAGAGCGCCATACCCTCGCTGCGATCGCCGAGTTGGCGTTCAAGGGCTACTACGGCACCTCTAGTCCTCTACCGAGGCGATTGCCCAGCGTGCCGGTGTCACGCAGCCGCACCTCCTGCGGCTCTTCCCGGGCAAGAAAGTGATCGCCGTCGCCGCCTTGACGCGGAGCATTGAGGACGCCCGCCCGGCTTTCAAGAGGGCGGCCAAAGGGGGAAGGGGCGCAAGCGGGCCCTCCCACACGATGGCCAGCCCCAATGGCGACCGCTTACACACGGCGAATCTCGACGCACCCCGAAATGCTCCAGGTGCAGGTGCAGGGATACGCCATCGCCCCAGCCACCGACGCGCGGGGCGAAGGCCAGCTCGGCGAGCGTCTCGGCCGGCCGGATGAGGCTCCGGGAAACCAGGCCCTGCCGCCTGGCGCCGATACCGACAAGACCACAGTCCTCCCCGCGCCCGGCTGCTCATCAATTCCCTTACGGCCACCCAGCTTCGCCGCGAGTGCCGGGGAGCAGGGGCATGAAGCCATGCGGGCCGTGCCGGTTACCTGAGACCGGCATCAGCCCGGAGAGCACATCAGTCACGGAACCCGCCCGGAAAGGCGATGCGTCAGCGCATGCCTGCCGCATCGAGCAAGGTGGCCGCCGTGGGCACGATGAGCCCGGTCAGCTTGTCGGCGCCGATCCCCGCACGGGCACTGGCGCCGTCGAAGACCAGGATCAGCTGCCGGGCCAGCAGGCCGGGATCGCTCGCCCCACCCCGTTCGGCCTCGGCACGGAAAAAGGCCGTCAGGTCCTCCTTGATCCGGTGGGCCACCTGGCTCGCAGGATGACTGTGGTCCTTCAGCTCGATCTGCACAGCCAGGTACCGACAGCCTCGGAACTCGGGCGCACCCGCCTGCAGTTCCACCCGCTCGAAGACGTGCAGGATCCGCTCGCGGGGTGACCGGTCGTCGTCCGCCGGCGGCAGGGCCCTCGCCACATGGGCAAAGGCGCGTTCCTCCAGGCTCGCCGCGAGCAGTTCGTCCTTGCTCTCGAACAGCTGGTACATGGAGCGCTTGGACACCCCCGCCGCCTTGCACAGCGCCTCGACGCCGATGCCGACACCGTCTCGGTAGGTGAGCGTGGCCGCAGCGTCCAGCAGCCGCTCCCGGGGACTTCGCTTCGCCTTGATGGTCACACTGCGAGGTTAACTCGATTCCACCGAAATGAAAACCGATCGGTTTACACAGCGGTGCTGTCCAAACACTTCACAACGAACCCGTTGATGCAGTCCGCGCAACATTGCCCGGAGCCGCCCGCCACGGCAGCAGACACGCCCGTTCGTCACAGCCCGTCGAGCTCTCTCGTCGTCCGCCCGAGATGGGTGACCGGCCCCACGTCCGGCACCTCGATCTCATGAAAACCCAGGCGGTCGTAGAAGGCCCTGGCCGGAGCGTTGGCCGTCACCATGGACAGATGGACAGCCGGCACACCGCGGTCCTGGAGGGCCTGCAACAACGACCGCATCAACGCACGACCGTGACCACGCCCCTGCCACTCGGGAAGCAGATCGATGTGTAGATGAGCCGGATACGCGGCGACTTCGGGGACGACCATCCGCTCGGGGTGGTGCAGCAGCTGAATGATCGCCTCGTCCGGCGTGCTCGGCGCCCCGACGGGCTCCGGATATCGGTCCGCGACCAGCGGCAGCCACTGTGACCGGAACCGCTCGACGAAGCGGATCGTGTCCGCCGCACCGAGGACGTATCCGACCGCCCGCCCTTGCCCGTCATCGAGTACGAAGGCCAGCTCCGGCTCCAGATGGACGTACGGAGCGGCGAAGGTCACCGGAAAGATCCCGGGGTCCGCGTAGACGGGTCGGCTGTCCCGCCCGTTGTGCGCGGTGCGGACACAGATGTCGTCGAGGGCTTCTCGGTCGTCGGAACGGTACGGACGTACGGCGGGAGACGAGGTCATCGCAGCATCCTGCACAAATGGGAGCGCTCCCACAAGACGCTCCCCGGGGTGCGCCGGCGGCTGACCGACCGGAGTTCCGCACTGGTGGCTTTGCTGTCCCGACCGGCAGCCTGAGCCCGCCGTCCACTCCGGGATCGCCGCCGTGCGGAGCGCCGTCCGTTACAGCAGCCCTCGCATGAACTCCGCGGCCGCCTACCGCCGTACGCCCCTGCGGTCCGTCACCGCGAAGAGGCCCCCAGCCGGGCGGGGCGGTGCCCTCCGGGGCGGGCGGGGGCGAAGGTCAGCCGCCGGGCAGCCACTCGTA
Organism: Streptomyces sp. 2A115; assembly: GCF_052245575.1. NCBI lineage: Bacteria > Bacillati > Actinomycetota > Actinomycetes > Kitasatosporales > Streptomycetaceae > Streptomyces > Streptomyces sp. 2A115. Next base: position 61,510 of record NZ_JBQQCG010000032.1, read on the forward strand.
CCTTCTGGCCGCCGCCGGCACCATGTGCCGGGCCTCGCCTTCCTCCCCTTGGGGGCAATCGACAATTCGGGAGGTAGGCTCAAGGACTGCTTCAGTCAGATCACTTGGAAGGAATGCCGTGGCCAGAATGCTGGAACGCCTCATGAGGTTCGCCCGAAGCCCGCAAGGGCAGCGTGCCGTGGCTCAGGCGCGTCGCGCGGCGTCCGATCCCCGCAATCAGGCGAAGCTGCAGCGACTCCTGGCCAAACTGCGCACGCGTCGGTAGGTAGCACAGCGGAAGCCTTCGGATACGAAGCCATCGGGCGCGCCCATCACAGACTCGACGTGCGGACCGGAGCACGATCCGAGGACGGACAGGTGAGTGTCGCGTCATGGGCTGGTTGCGCCTGTGCAGTCCAGGGCCTGTTGCATCGTCACCGGCTCGCGAGGCGGAGGCATCACGACCAAGCCGCTCTCAGCCCGCGCGGCCACTCCTTGCCGCACTCATGAAGAAGGCCGGCGGAAGCAAGGTCACACGGCATGCTCCCTGGGCCCAGGTGCTCCCACAGCCGTTCGGCGCCCCGCGTACTGACCGTCGGCGCCACGGCGTTGACCGTGACCCCGTACCTCTCCCACGCCGCAGCCACAGACCGGTCCACGCGTGAACACCGGCCTTCGCCACCGCGTAACTCGGCGCCAGGGGGTTCCCGCGGACCCCCTCTGCCGATCCGAGGTTGATGATCTGCCCGCCGCTGGGCCGACCCCGATCCAACGATCGAGGGCCGGACCGTCGGCATCAATGGTGATCAGACGGCGATGGTGGCGAGATTGCCCGGCTCGTAAGCGCCGCCCTGGTTGTTGAGGATCACACCGAGCCGGTTCGTCGCGTTGATCATGGCGATCAGGGAGACCAGCCCGATGACCTGGTCGTCGTCGAAGTGCTTGCGCACTTCGGCCCAGGTCTCGTCGGAGACACCCTCGTAGCCGTCGATGATGCGCGTGCCCGACTCGGTGAGGGCCAGCGCGGCCCGCTCGGCCTCGGTGAACACGCTGGAGTGGCGCCAGGTGGCGACCAGGTTCAGCCGGGCCGAGGTCTCACCGGCGGCCGCGGCGTCCTTGCCATGGATGTCGACGCAAAAACCGCAGCCGTTGATCTGGCTGGCGCGCAGCTGCACCAACTCCTGGGTCGGCTTGGGCAGCGGCGACTCCTGGATCACCTGGCTGACGGCGAAGATCCGCTTGCCGATCTTGGTGCCGATCTCGTGGTCGAACAGGTTCATACGGGGTTCCATCACAACGTCCTCGCTTGTGGAATCGTGTGCCGCGCGGATCGTCCGCGCAGCGTCCTGACGCACACAAGGCGCCGGTCGCCACGGCCCTGTGACAACACAGCGATGTGACGAAGGCCACCGGGCCCCTGTGTCACAAGACAGGGAGTGGCGGCGTCTTGTGCGCGACACGAACCAGAGACGCAACAGGCAGGAGCCGACGATGGACGAGCGCACCGAGCGAGCGACCGGCTTGACCGGGCACAGCCCTCGCGCCGGGCGGGCGGACTCGGCCACCGAGGCGTTCGTCGCCCACCGCAACCTGTTGTTCACCGTTGCCTACGAGATGCTCGGCTCCGCCGCCGACGCTGAGGACGTTCTCCAGGAGACCTGGCTGCGCTGGGCGGACGTCGACCACGACACGGTGCGGGACCCGCGTGCCTTCCTGGTTCGCATCACCACGCGCCAGGCGTTGACCCGGCTGCGTACGCTGCGTCGACGCAAGGAGTCCTACGTCGGCCCCTGGCTGCCCGAACCCCTGCTCACCGCACCCGATGTCGCCGAGGACGTCGAGTTGGCCGACAGCGTCTCCATGGCGATGCTGCTCGTGCTGGAGACGCTCACGCCGACCGAGCGGGCCGTGTTCGTGCTGCGCGAGGTCTTCGATCTCGGGTACGACGAGATCGCGCAGGCCGTCGACAAGACCCCCGCCGCGGTCCGGCAGATCGCCCACCGCGCACGGGCCCACGTCGCGGCGCGCCGACCGCGCGAGGTCGTCTCCCCGGCGCAGACGCGCAGTGCCCTCGCGGCTTTCCAACAGGCCGTCGAAACAGGCGACTTACAGCGCCTGCTTGACATGATCGCTCCGGATGTCGTGCTGCTGACCGATGGCGGCGGAGTCGTACGGGCCGCGCTGGAGCCTGTCGTGGGCGCCGAAGCGGTGGCCAACGTGCTGAGCAGGCTCACGTCCGCGACCTTGCAGCCTGCACAGGTCAACGGCCACCCGGCACTGATCCTGCGCGCGGGCGGCGAGATCGACGCCGTCCTGGCGGTACGCCTCGAGGGCGGCCTCATCACCGGTTTCTACGCCGTCCGCAACCCCGAGAAGCTGTCACGCATCGACCGGGAGACCCCAGTTGGCCGCTGAGCCGGAACCGATCCACCTCGGGCGACCTGGGGGAGCTGGGCGCTGCCCTTCAGAAGCGCGAGGAGGACAGTGGCAAGGCGGCCCCCTTCGCGCCTTTGGGCCGAGGACCGCATTCCCGCCCGGCCTGAAGACCGGGATTCCCTGCGAAGAGCAGAAGATGGGAAATCCACTGAGTGCGGCGCCTGGCCACTTCGGGCGCCCGGCGTCGACCACCTCGGATGCCGTCCGGAAGACCCGCGCCGAGGCCTCCTGAGTACAGGAACTCACGTGCGAGGTCATTCGTCTTGGGCAGACTGTGGTGTTCATGACGGATCAAGAAGGAGCGAACGTGGGACGCACGAGGAAAGCTCTGGCCGTGACGGCGTTGACGGTGTCGGGGCTGACGGGTGTGGGGGCGGGGCCTGCCGCCGCATCGACCGATGTCTTATTGCCCCACCCTGGTCCCGAGGGCTTGGTGTGGGTGGAGGAACGCACGGGAGATGGCGGTCTGGTGTCGGGGGGCGCGTGGGAGGGGCTGCCGACCATACTCACCGTGGCCTGCGAGGGTGGCGGCAGCGTGCGGGTGACGATGGAGTCGCAGCAAGTGGAGGTTGCCGCGTTCTCGGTCGATTGTCCGGCCGGAGCTGCCGGGGTGGGCTCGGTAACCATGCAGGCCGGGGTGGTTCGTCCGGGATCTTTCTCTGTGGCTGTCGACGCTTCGGCTGATTCGATTCGGTGGGCGCTGGCCGTGACACAGCCGGAGTAGCCGTCTGCTGACCTGTGGTCACCCGTCCGCGGACGGGTGACCACGCGTCGGCCATCACCAGGCGTGACAGGTGCCGGCCCGACATGGAACCGGCCTGGCGAGCCGTGCGATGCGTGGTTGCGGCTGCGGCCTTGCCGGGTTACCAGCCGCTCGCGCCGGCCTTCAAGCCCAGGGCCGCCATGACGCTGGGCATGGGCGACGTATCCGGCTGCCCGCAGCCTTCTGGGGAGACCGCGACCAGAGCGCCGCGTTCGGGGAGCTGGGGGAACCGCAAGGGTGACCGCACAGTTCCCCGGACGGTGAGACCGTCAGTCCTGACGGACGATGTTGTTGCCCGGGCCGCCGGAGAGCGTGTCCGTGCCGGGCCCGCCGTACAGCTCGTCGTCGCCGCTGTTCCCCCACATCCGGTCAGCGCCGGCGTTCCCGTGCAGGATGTCGTTGCCCCTGCCGCCGTACAGCTCGTCGTCGCCGTCGTCGCCGTAGACCGTGTCGTTGCCGTCGTCGCCTCGCAGCAGCTGGTCGCCCTCTCCACCGTGGATCACGTCGTCGCCCGCGTTGGCATTCACGATGCCGCCTTCGCCGTTGGCGTAGACCGTGTCGTCGCCGTCACCGCCCCCGGCGTACCCGTACACGCCCACCGTGATGATGTCGTCGCCTGCGCCGCCCCCGACGCTAGTGCCGTCGACGCGCCTGATGGTGTCGCCGGTCCCCTTGTCGTTGCCGTCGCCCAGCTCGATTACGTTGTAGTAGTAGATCTGGTCGGTGGCGTTGTCGAGGGAGACGGTGTCGTCGCCGTCGGCGAGGTCCATCTCCATGGAGTCGAGTGGGGACTGGCTCTCAGGGGCCTCGACCGTGCAGGAGATCTTGGTGTTGTCCGCGCTGTCGGGGTAGCCGCAGCGGTTCCCGGCGTCGATCGGGACGACGTCGTCGATCACATAGGTGAACCGAGTACGGTCGCTGGTGAACGACTGGGTGATGGCCACCTTGTTGGCCTGGCCGGGGGCGGCCGTGTAGGTGAGGTGCCAGCCGTACTCGTTCACCGCGGCCGTGGCCGACGGCTCCGCGGCGCCCGCCGTGCCGGCCACGGCGATCGGAATGGCCAGCCCTATACCGAGTACCGGCGTGAGAACCGACAAGGCGCGTAACACCCGGCGAGTGACGAGGCGAGACGACATTGCATAACCTCCATGAGGCGGTTGTGGATCCTTTCGCAATGGGTGACCCATGGGGCAAGTACTTGGTTGCCTGCGGCACAGAAATGCATCCGCTCTTTCACGGTGGAGACAGCGGGAGTAACCTGCGATGTTCGACCGAATTCACCTGCCCGTCATCCTTCTCGAAAGGCGAGCACGGCGAGAACACTCGGGCGCCCCTGCGGATCGGGTTCCCGGCCCAGTTTCGTGAAGATATTGCGACCGTGCGTCTCTGCGGTCTTGCCGTAGACGCGCAGCTCGAGAGAGGAAACCTAGCCGGTGGTGGGCTGAGGCGGGACGACTTGGCAGAGACGCCGCTTTCGGACCAGGGCTCACCGGGGCGTTGTCTCCGCGGCGGGCGAGCGCGAACAGGGACTGGGGGTGGCGTTTCCCCTCGGCTCGCTTTCGGTCATAAAAGAACCGGGAAGGTCGACATCTCGGGCGATACGGTACTTTCTTTCAGAATTGCCTGTAGTGCGCAATCGAAACTCTCTGAGTGTCAACGGGGCCAGAAGTTAGGATTTTGTGTTGCTCAGCTTCTAATGGTTCCTCCGAACACCCTCCGGGAGGCTGGAAATACCCTGGCTGTAGAGGCGAGGAATCGCGAAGGCGGACGTCGTGTCCTCGTACGGTCCGCACCGGGTACGGCGTCGCAGACCCGAACCGACGACGCGACCGTCCGCAGGGGGCCTCCGGGAGCAGCCACCACCAGGCACCGACCCGCAAGAGCCATGGCATCGGGACTGAACGCCACTCCCCGTACGTCCGGGAGGCGGACGCAGGGCACAAGCCAGATGGGCCTTGGCCCCAGGAGAACCACCCGGCCGCATCGCCGACCGGCTCGACCAGGCGGTCACGCGCATCGCAATCCGGCGAACAACGCACCCAACCGCACGTGGCTCACCATGCTCGACGTCCTGAGACTGGGCACAGCGGCCGATGTCCTCGGAGGTCCAGCACGGTCAGCTCGTGACGATCACGGTGGACGACGAGTTCGCGGTCAGCCCCGTTGCGCCACCTGCCCCTCCCCCAGCACGACGGCGCTGGTGCGGTTGGTGTTGGCGTCCTCGATGCACCCGCGCAGCCGCATCATGTCGTGCGAGGGCAGTGCGGGTCGAACGACGCCGGTGTACACGTCGGCGTCCATCCGGTTCAGGGTGGCGTCGCCGTTCTCTGCCGCCGTGGAGCGGCGGCAGGTCTCCCACAGGTCCTGAGCGGCGAGCTGGACTGCCTCCGGGCTCTGGTCGCCGCGGGTCTCCACGCGGAAGACCATGGTCGTACTCACGGCGTCCGGCGCCTCTTCGGCCCGTGTCTGCGTCGCGTCCGCCAATGCGGACCACAACACGGGCACCAGCACGAGGCCCGCCACGGCCGCCACCACAGCGATCGCCCGTCGGCCGGTGCGGGCGGGCGGTACGGCCGTCTGGTCCTCCAGGGAGGCCGTCCCGGTGGTCGGCGGGGCGGTCAGAACTGCCAGCCGTCCGGCCAGTCGACGTTCCGCGCCCGGCCGTGCCGTGGCTCCGGCGACCTTCTGGAGGACCATGGCGAGCCCCGAGAGCGCGGCACCGGCCACCATCAGCACGGGTACGAAGACGAACGTGCGGCTTCCGTTCACATCCGTCAGGTCGCTCGAGCGCAGCCAGTTGAAGTGGTTCGGCACCGGATCACGGGTCAGTTCGAGGCGCTTACGTACCTCCTCGACGCGGGCGTCCGACTGCTCCAGCCGGGCCTCCAGCCGGGTCAGGCGGGTGAGCAGCAGAACGGTGGCGAGGAAGACCTCGACGACGATGAGCAGGGCGGCGGAGATCAGGGCCCGCTGCCATTCCCAGCGGGTCAGGTAGAGCACGGTGTAGTAGCCGGCGTAGACGGCGGACAGTCCGCCGAAGGTGTAGCCGACCAGTCTGAGGGCCTTCATGCCGCCGGCTCCTCTCGTGTCGTGGTGGCTTCGGTTGCCGCATCGGTGCTGTCGTCCGCGGTGACCGCGCCGGTCCCGCCGTCGACGGTGAGTGCTGAGCCGGGCAGGAAGCGGTCCACCGCTCCGGGTACGCCGACCGCCGTGGGGACGCGGTACTCACGGGCGAGCACGGCGAGGTGGGACAGGGCGCTGCCGGTCTCCGCGACGAGTCCCGCCAGGCCGGGCAGCAGCGGTGCCAGGGCCGGGTCCAGGGAGCGGACGACGAGGACGGGATGGTCGGGGCGTGCGCCGTGGCCGTCCCAGGCCGTGCCCGTGCCGAATCCGCCGCCGGCTCCCTGCCCCTCGCCGGACGTACGGTGTCCGGGCGGGAGTTGGGCCACCGGGTGGCCGTCGGCCAGGCGGAACGCGGCGGGCAGCGGTCCGGTGTCCGGCCGCGGCTGTCGTTCGGCGAGGTCGGCCGGCAGCCCGGCGCCGTCCGCCGCCTTGACCAGTTCGTCCCAGCGCAGCAACGACAGGCGGGTCAGTCCGAGGTGGCATTCACCAGGGCCCAGCCGGCGTGTCATTTCCCGCACCATCTGTGCCTGCATCTCCTGCACCCAGCGGATGCGCAGCCGCAGTCCTTCGCGCACCGGCAGTGCGCCGACACCGCGCGGCGCCGTGGTCCAGCCGGTCTGTTGCGGCAGCGGTGCCCGGTCGCCGAGCGTGGGCGGCAGCAGGGCCAGCAGTACGGGGTGTCGTTCGACGAGCTGTTCGTCGGTCAGACCGCGGGAGCGGCCCTCGGCCAGCTCGGCCAGTGCCTCCCCCGCGGAGGTGGCGCCGGTCCCGGCGCCGAGGAGGGCGCCCGCGAGGGATTCCTGGGCGTGCAGGGAGGACAGCACTTGTCGGCCCCAGGCGACGGCGTCGAGGAGCTGGCCGCTGAGCATCTCGCCGGGTGGCGGGAAGTCGGCCAGCGCACGGTCCACGTCGGCCATCAGGTCGACCGCCAGCATCGGCAGCGCCGAGCGGAGTCGGCCCACGCGCCAGGCCGCTCCCGCTTTACGGGCACCCGGGCCGGGGTTGACGAAGTCCAGGACGGGGTGGGCGGATGGTACGGCGCCCAGCAGTTGCAGATCGGCCGCGGCCCGTCCTTCCACGGTGGTCACCAGGGGGAGTCTGCGCAGTCGGCGCCGCGGTGCCGCCCCGGCGATGTCGAGGGCCAGGGTGAGGCCGTGGGACATCGGGGTCACCCACAGGTCCTCCTCCAGTGGCTGAAGTACACCGGGCAGGGTCTCGGCGACCGGGCCGGGCCCCAGCAGGCGGGCGCCCCGGGGCGGCCGCGCGGCCATCGCGGTGATGGGACGCGCCTGGAACAGCCACAGTCGTTCTTCGGCGTCGAAGCCGAACTCCATGTCCTGCGGCCCGCCGAACACCCGCTCGGTCTGCTTGGCCAGCTGCACCAGCCGGACCCGCTGCCGGTGCGACAGCAGCCGCTCCCCGCGGAACTCGGCCGGCTCCGTCCGCACCAGCCGGGCCATACGGGTCAGTTGGTAACGCACGCCTTGCGTGCTGCCGTCGACCAGCTGGTCCGGTCCGCCGCGTACCGCGCTGACCAGGATCCGGTCGGTGCGGCCGTCCACCGGGTCGGCGCCGAACATCACGCCGCCGACGGCCGAGGTGAGCATCGGCTGCACCAGTACCGCCATCCCGTCGTCCTCCGGGGTGTCCTGCGGCGGTCGTATCGGCCGTACCCGTCGCGCGGAGTCGAGCACGGTCTGCACCGCGGTGGTGAAGTCCTCCCACCCCCGCACGTCCAGCACCGAGTCGAAGCGCCCCGCCATGGAGGATTCCTCGGTGTCCTCGTGGGCGGAGGAGGAGCGCACGACCAGCGGCCTCTCCTGCCCCTCCGGCCCGGCCAGGGAGCGCCACGCGGAACGCACCGCATCCTCGCCGGACTGTGCCCCGGGCCCCCGCTTCACGGGCACCAGCACGAAGCCCGGCAGCGCGGGCAGTCCCGCCACGGCCGCGCGAGCGAGGTTGGCGGCCTTCGCTCCGGCGACGGTCGCGTCCGCAGCCTGATCCGAGTCCAGCGGCACCACCGCCAGTTCAGCACCCTCGAATCCCATGGGTCATCCTTCCTGTGAATACGTGGACATGTGCATCTGGTCGCGTGCGGAACTCCGCGCCGGTCCGCCTGAGGCCACGACCGTCGACCTGGCCCGCATGGCGCTACGACGGTGCCTACGCAGCCATACGACGGCGAGGACCGCGACACCCGCGGCGGCGAGGCCGGCCACGGCGATCAGGCCGACCGAGTGCATATTCCGCGGCGGACCAGGACCGCGACGACTCGGCAGGGGACGAGGCCGGAGCCATGTGCCCTGTCCTGCCGCGCCGCGTGCCTTGCCGGCTGAGAAACCGCCCGGCGGTGTACCACGCCAGGAGCGGGGCGCCCGCGGCGAGCAGCGCGCCGAGCAGGTGACGGTCCGTGGCCAGCACCGCCGCCGCGATCGTGGTGAGGGCAATCAGCAGTACAACGGACCGGACCCGTGCCCTCGTGACCCCGGCGACCACCGCCATCGCGATCAGCACGTACGAGCTTGTGCCCACACCGGGCAGTGCCAGGTAGTCACGGACGAGGGACGCCTCGCGGTCCGGCCAGCTGTGCGAGGCGGCGAAGACGGTCAGGCCGCCTGCGGCGGTCAGCAGCAGCGCGAGAGCAAGGCGGGCGTAGAGGGCCGGATCCCGGCGGGCCAGCCAGAGCAGGGTCAGTACCAGCATGGGCCACGTGGCCACGGTGTGGATCCAGGCGAGAACCTGCCCCGCCTCGTGTCCGAACGCCACGGCGCTGTCCGCGAGGGCGGCCACCCCGGGGCGCAGGTGCTCGGCGCCGGAGGATAGGGAACCGACGGCGGGGAAGGACTCCTTGCCTGCAAAGGCCACGAGGAGAAAGACGTATACGAGCGCGGCCACCGCCACGCCCACCGCTCCATGCCGCAGGCTCCTCGGCACCCTCACTCGTCGCGAAGCGCAGGCGGTCACCGAACTCATCGGATCGCTCCGCGAGCGAGATCCACGCCGCGTCCGCCTGGCTCACCGGGGGCCAGGGCGCGGCCCAGGCCGAATATCTCGGCCGCCCGCCACAGGGGCATGACGGCGGTGACCTGCTGGTTCACCACGGACGGCATCGGGGTCACGCCGCCTTGCACGGTGCCGATCGGGTTCACGGCAACCTCCTACTGGTTGATGCATCAACGGCAATCTTTCGCTCAGTGTCGTTGATGTGTCAACAGGAGCCCCGTCTTTAGTGGCGCCCGCCACATGCCGACCACGTTCCCGGCGGACGCGGTCGGCGGAATCAGCAAGGAGGCGCATGACCTGGCGGTCCAGCGGATGATCCAGCTGGCAGCGTGCCCAACACGGCCTTCGCCCAGGTCGCCGAGACGGGCCTCGACTGGTCGTCCCCGCAGGGAGTGATCATGCGGGAGATCTACGCCTGGCGCCGGGCGGAGTTGAAGAGGCTCGGCCTGGTCCGACCAGGCCGCAGGGCATGAGAAGGGGCACCGGTTGATCGGTGCCCCTCTTCCGCGTACGCGCGCCGCTCAGTCCTCGGCGGACAGTTCGCCCGAGAAGGCGGCAGCCATCCGCAGCCCGCGCCGCCTCGTCGCAGCGCCCCTGGCGTTCCAGGGTGCGCCCCAGCACCAGGTGGGCGTCGTGCTCCACCGGATCGCGGTCGATGACGTGACGCAACCGCTCCTCGGCCCGCCGCAGTTGCACGGAGTGAACTACTCCGGGACCTCCTCGACGACAGGGCCAGGAGACGGGCGGCACCGATGTAGTCCCGGGGCCTCGACGAGCAGTCGGGCTCTCCCCCAGCGCTCGAGGCGGGTCTCCTCATGTGGCCCCCGACGCCGTTGCCGAACAGGTGCAGGGCACTGGTCCAGCGGTTCGGCGCAACTCCGTCCTGCCCTGGGAGGCGTTGAAGCTCGCAGCCCTCGGCGATCTTCACCGGGTCGTTCGTGGCAATCAGCGTGGTGGCCGTGGAGAGGATCAGTATCTCGGTGCGGGCGGCGATCCAGCCCAGCATCGTGGTCGGGGACGACGGTCACGAACGGCCGGTTGTGGTGCTCGTCGGCCGCGAAGACGTCAGGCCCATTTCCTCGGCCTTCTGCGCGATGGTGACCATCGCCTTGATCCTCTCGTACTCCGTCGGCGTACGGCCCGCGGCCGGATCGTTGGCGACATCACCGACGGTGAACATGCCGAACTGCATCGTGATCAGCCCTTCCACGAAGTCGATGCATCAACCATGATCCGTAACTCACCCCTTCACATTCCGCATTCCGGCTGTACGCGTCAGCCACCCAGGCGCGGGCACGGGCCAGCCATCAGCACTGCCCCTTCTCCAGGCGCTCGACGACGCGGTCCGCCACGCGGGCGAAGGTCAGGAGTTCCTCGGGAGTCAGTGGCTCGATGAACAGGCGCCGAACCTCGCTGGCATGACGGGGCGCGGCTTCCGCGATCACTTCCCGCCCCTCCGGCGTAATGACCACGAACGCGCCGCGGCCATCCTCGGGGCATTCCTGCCGGGCCACCAGTCCGCGCTTCACCATGCGGGAGATATGATGCGACATCCTGCTCTTCTCCCACTCCAGACTCCTGGCCAGATCCACATGGCGGCGACCATCGGGCGCCTCCGAGAGGTGGACCAGCACGGCATAGTCGGAGACGGACAGGCAGGACTCGGACTGCAGACCGCGGGCCAGGCGTCCGCCGAGCCTCTCGTACATCCGAATGACGCTTCGCCAGGCGCACTGCTCCACCGGAGTGAGCCACTGTGATTGTTCATCCATCCGAACGAGTGTACGCGATTTGTTGACTCATCATCCACTGATGGATTGCGACTTTCGACGAGCAGCCTGAGCCCGTCAATCCAGTTCCGCGGCGACCCAGTACAGGACACCCGGTGCCACCAGGGCCACCAGGCCGTGATGACGGCAAACCACCCGTAGATGCATCATTTAGTTGACACAACATCTACTCTTCTCTGTGTTGCAGATCGCGCTGGACGCGGCTCCGGCTGCGGTTCGCCTTCCCTTGCCGCGGGTGCCATCCAGACAGCGCAAGGGATCACGTGCATGAAAGGCGCGGACCGGTGTCTTCGCGCGGCTGCTTGGGGTGGCGGAGAACCAGCGGCGGCAAGCGCGGGTCAGTGCCGACTGACAAGGCTCCCGTGCCGTTGAGGGAGGTGTTCGAAGTCTCAGCCCACCGATACAGGAGCCCTGTTGGTTACCCGTCCTGCCGCACTCGACCTCCCGCATACGCTGGTCGCGTGGGTCACCATGCTCATCGTCAGCCGCGCGGGTGACCGCCGCTGCAAGTGACCACGGCCGGGCGGATGAAGAACGTCGCGTTCACCGGCGAGCCGGGGCAGCCGGCGGTGGTGGCCACGCACCGCAAGGGTGAGTCCGATCTGCTGTGCCGGGGCGGGCAGTGGTATCTGCTGGTGACCTGCGACATCGCCGAGGCCGAGCAGAACGCACACCCGGTGGGGTTCGTCGGGGTGGACCTGGGCATCGTCAACATCGCCACCACCTCCACCGGCAAGCGGCACAGCGGGCGCCGCCTGAACCGGCGCCGTGCAGCGGACCGGAAACTGCGCACCAAGCTGCAGAAGAAGAACACCAAGTCCGCCAGGCGACGGGCGAAGAAGCACGCGGGCAAGGAGAAACGCCGGGCCCGCGACATCAACCACAAGATCAGCAAGCGCATCGTGGCGGAGGCCCAACGCACCGGTCGCGGAATCGCCCTGGAAGACCTGACGGGCATCCGCGCACGGGCACGGCTGAGAAAGCCCCAGCGCGTCACGCTGCACTCCTGGTCGTTTCACCAGCTCGGCGCGTTCATCGCCTGCAAGGCGAAACGCGCCGGGGTCCCGGTGGTGTACGTCGATCCGGCGTACACCAGCCGGGAATGCTCCCGCTGTCACCACATCGAGAAAGCCAACCGGCCCTCCCAGGCCGTGTTCGTCTGCCGGTCGTGCGGCTTCGCTGAGCACGCCGACCGCAACGCGTCCCACAACATCAGCCACCGCGGCTGGTACGCGTGGGTCCGCGGGGCCGAGTCACAGGCCCCTGCCCTCACCCTCATCGCCTGACCGGCGACACCACCGAGCATGAGAGCTGGACGCAGCCGGGACCACCGAAGCCATCGGTGAACCCGAGCAGCAAGCCCGGAAACTTCAGCCCCGGGTAGTGGACGCGTCGTAGGTGTAGAAGCCGCGCCCGTTCTTGCGGCCGAGGTGGCCGGCGGCGACCATGCGGCGCAGCAGGGCGGGTGGTGCGTACAGGGGCTCCTTGAACTCCTCGTACATGGACTCGGCCACCGCCTGTGCGGTGTCGAGGCCGATGAGGTCGAGCAGGCGGAGCGGGCCCATGGGGTGGGCGCAGCCGAGTTCCATGCCCTGGTCGATGTCGTCGGGGCGTGCGGCGCCGGACTCCACCATGCGGACCGCGCTGAGCAGGTAGGGCACGAGGAGGGCGTTGACGACGAAGCCGGAGCGGTCGGGCGCCTGGATGGCCTGTTTGCCCAGTAGCTCGGCGAATTCACGGGTGCGCTGCACGGTGGCGGGCGAGGTGATGAGCGCGGGGATGACCTCGACCAGCCGCTGCACGGGAACGGGGTTGAAGAAGTGCATTCCGACGACCCGACCGGGTCGCTCGGTGGCGATGGCGAGGTCGACGATGGGGATGGAGGAGGTGTTGGTCGCCAGGACGGCCTCGGAGTCCTCAACCGCCTTGTCCAGGGCGCGCAGGACGTCGGTCTTGATGTCGCGGTTCTCTGCGACGGCCTCGACGACGAACTGGCGGTCGGCCATCTCGCTGAGATCGTGGGTGAAGGAGAGCCTGGCCAGGGCCTGGTCCCGCTGCTCCTCGGTGAGCTTGCCGCGCCGCACGCCTCGGTCGAAGGAGGCGGTGATACGGCGGCGGCCTGCCGCTACGGCGTCGGGGGTGGCTTCGGCGACGCGGACGCCGAGGCCGTGGCGGGCGGCGACTTCGGCGATGCCGGAGCCCATGAGGCCACAGCCGACGACGCCGAGACGGGTGATGGGTTCCACTTGAGGTCCTATCTGTACGGGAAGGCGCGCGTGGCTGCCGGTTGGTGAGGTCAGACGTTGCGGCGGTATTGGCCGCCGACTTCGAAGAAGGCGTCGGTGATCTGCTGGAGCGAGCAGACGCGGGCGGCGTCCATGAGTACGGCGAAGACGTTGCGGCCTTCCATCGCCGCTTCCCTGAGGGCGGCGAGGGCGGTGTGTGCCTCGTCCCGGTGGCCGGTCTGGTAGGTGCGTACGCGCTCCAGCTGGGACTGCTTCTCCTGCTCGGTGGCGCGGGCGAGTTCGATGGGGCCGGGTTCGGTGGTGTCGGCGTGGGGGTTGCGGAAGGTGTTGACGCCGATGAGGGGCAGCGTGCCGTCGTGCTTGCGCTGCTCGTAGAGCATCGACTCGTCCTGGATGCGGCCGCGCTGGTAGCCGGTCTCCATGGCGCCGAGGACTCCGCCGCGCTCGCTGATCCGCTCGAACTCCTGGAGGACGGCCTCTTCGACGAGGTCGGTGAGTTCGTCGATGATGAACGACCCCTGCAGGGGGTTCTCGTTCATCGCCAGGCCCCACTCCCGGTTGATGATCAGCTGGATGGCGAGGGCCCTGCGGACGGAGTCCTCGGTGGGGGTGGTGACGGCCTCGTCGTAGGCGTTGGTGTGCAGGCTGTTGCAGTTGTCGTAGATGGCGATGAGGGCCTGCAGGGTGGTGCGGATGTCGTTGAAGTCCATCTCCTGGGCGTGCAGGGAGCGTCCGGAGGTCTGCACGTGGTACTTCAGTTTCTGGCTGCGCTCATTCGCCCCGTAGCAGTCCCGCATCGCGACGGCCCAGATGCGGCGGGCGACCCGGCCGAGGACGGAGTACTCGGGGTCCATGCCGTTGGAGAAGAAGAACGACAGGTTGGGCGCGAAGTCGTCTATGCGCATGCCCCGGGCGAGGTAGGCCTCCACGTAGGTGAAGCCATTGGCGAGGGTGAAGGCGAGCTGGCTGATGGGGTTCGCGCCGGCCTCGGCGATGTGGTAGCCGGAGATGGACACCGAGTAGAAGTTGCGGACCTTCTGGGCGATGAACCACTCCTGGATGTCGGCCATCATCCGCAAGGAGAACTCGGTGGAGAACAGGCAGGTGTTCTGGCCCTGGTCCTCCTTGAGGATGTCGGCCTGCACCGTGCCGCGCACGTTCGCCAGCGCGTGCGCCCGCAGCTCCGCCGCCTCCTCGGGCGACGGGTCACGGCCCTCGGCGGCCCGGAACTTCTCGAGCTGCTGGTCCATCACGGTGTTGAGGAAGAACGCCAGGATCGTCGGCGCGGGCCCGTTGATCGTCATCGACACCGAGGTGGTGGGCGCGACCAGGTCGAAGCCGTCGTAGAGCGCCTTCATGTCCTCCAGGGTGGCCACCGACACGCCGGAGGTGCCGACTTTGCCGTAGATGTCGGGGCGTTCGTCCGGGTCGCGGCCGTAGAGGGTGACGGAGTCGAAGGCCGTGGACAGCCGGGTGGCGGGCTGCCCCTCGGAGAGCAGCTTGAAACGCCGGTTGGTGCGGAACGGGTCGCCCTCCCCCGCGAACATCCGCGCCGGGTCCTCGCCGTCCCGCTTGAAGGGGAACACCCCGGCGGTGAAAGGGAAGTGGCCCGGCAGATTCTCGCGGCGCCAGAACCGGACCAGCTCTCCGTGGTCGGTGAAGCGGGGCAGGGCGACACGCGGGATGCGGTTCCCGGAGAGGGACTCGCGGGTCAGCTTGGTGCGGATCTCCTTGTCCCGGACCTTCACCACCTGCTCGTCGCCGGAATAGGAGGCCACGATCGCGGGCCACTTCTCGATCTGCTCACCGACCTCGTGCGGGAGCTGCCTGCGGGCGCCGTCGAGCAACGACTCGACGTTCTGGGCGTCGGAGCCGGCCTCGGCGAGTTCGTCCCGTACGGCTTCCAGACGCTGCACCCGCCGGGCCGCCTCGGAGAGCCGGTCGGTGTCGGTGTGGTAGTCGCGGACGGTGTCGGTGATCTCGGCGAGATAGCGCACCCGGTCCGCCGGGACGACCTGGCGGATGCCGGAGGAGTGGCGTACGTCGACGGGCGCCAGCGCGCCCTCGGACAGCTGAAGCATCTGCTCGGCGAGGGACGACTTCAGGTGCTGGTAGAGGGCGGTGACACCGTCGTCGTTGAAGGTGGCCGCCGAGGTGCCGTACACCGGCATGTCCTCGGGCCGCTTGTCGAACGCCTCACGATTGCGGACCAGTTGACGGCCCACATCGCGCATGGCGTCCTTGGCGCCGCGCCGCTCGAACTTGTTGATCGCCACCACATCGGCGAAGTCGAGCATGTCGATCTTCTCGAGCTGCGAGGCGGCACCGAACTCCGGCGTCATCACATACATGGACGTGTCGACGAACGGCACGATCGCCGCGTCGCCCTGCCCGATACCCGGCGTCTCCACGATCACCAGATCGAACCCGGCGGCCTTCACGACGTCGATCACGTCGGACAGGTGCTCGGGCAGCTCGCGGCTGCCACGGGTGGCCAGGCTGCGGAAGAACACCCGGTTCCCGTCGAGGGAGTTCATCCGGATCCGGTCACCGAGCAGCGCACCACCGCCCCTGCGCCGGGTCGGGTCGACCGCGATCACCGCGATCCGCAACTTGTCCTGCTGATCCACCCGCAAACGGCGCACCAACTCGTCGGTGAGGGACGACTTGCCGGAGCCACCGGTACCGGTGATGCCCAGCACCGGCACGGGCCGGGTCGCCGCCGAGGTACGTAGCCGCTCCATGAAGTCCGGCGCCAGCTTGCCCAGTTCGGCACCGGTGATGGCGCGGGCGACGGCGAACCGATCGCCCGCGAGGACAGCGGAGGCATCCGCCGGCTTGCCGTCCCACAGGTCGAAGTCGCAGTCCTTCACCACCGAGTTGACCATCCCGGCGAGGCCCAACCGCTGACCGTCCTCCGGGGAGAAGATCGTCACGCCACTCCCCCGCAGCCGGGCGATCTCCTCGGGCACGATGACACCGCCCCCGCCGCCGACGACGCGGACGTGGTCCGCGCCCTGGGCACGCAGCGACTCGACCAGGTACTCGAAGTACTCCACGTGCCCGCCCTGGTACGACGACACAGCCACACCGTGCGCGTCCTCCTCCAGCGTCGCGTCCACGACCTCCTGCACCGACCGGTTGTGCCCCAGATGGATCACCTCGGCACCCTGGGACTGAAATATCCGCCGCATGATGTTGATCGACGCGTCATGACCGTCGAACAGGGCCGAAGCGGTGACCAGGCGAACGGGGTGCACGGGGCGATGCAGTTCAGGCATGGGGGCCTTCCCGGACAGGGCAGGGGGACGGTGACCTCAGAGATACTAGGACGTCCTAGTAAATGGCAGAAGGTGATCGTGGTGTGACATATCCCGCGTGGCGGACCCTGGCGCAGGGGCCCTGTGCGGCGTGGGGGTGTCGCCCTCCCCCAATTACCGCCGGGAGGTGCCCCCAGCCTGATCGGGTGCCCGAGGACGCGTCGCCCGACCGCGACGCTCGCCGCATCGTGCCGGAACGTCTTGCGTCGTGGGGCGGTCAAGGGCTTCCGCCAGTGCCGGGCACCCCAGGGGCTGGACGCCGGGTCGACCGCGACGATCGCCACTCCCTGTGCGGCGTCCGGGCCGAACTGCGCGTCTGTACCGGCGGTTTCCACATGCTCGACGACGCCGCCCCTACGGCGGCCTTGTCCACCGCCGCCCCCACGGTCCGCACTGCCTGGGGGCGCCGCACTCTCGGCGCCTGAGTGCAGGGCTCGCTCCGGCAGGCACCTCCCGCTTCGACCACCCTCCCGGGGAGACCGACGCGACCGCAGTCGATCTCGCGCGGCACCGAGCGGCAGTAATACTTGGCTAGCCACATGCTTACTGTTACGTTGATTATGTGTCCAGCCACCTAAATGGGTGGCGACACGAGAGGAGTCGTCATGAAAGCCATCCTGTTCGACCGTTTCGGAGGCACGGAAGTGCTGCACGAGGCGGACATCGAGGTCCCGCAGCCCGGCCCCGGGCAGAT
This sequence comes from Streptomyces sp. 2A115, assembly GCF_052245575.1. Lineage (NCBI taxonomy): Bacteria > Bacillati > Actinomycetota > Actinomycetes > Kitasatosporales > Streptomycetaceae > Streptomyces > Streptomyces sp. 2A115. Next base: position 78,864 of record NZ_JBQQCG010000032.1, read on the forward strand.
CCGCGTCCGCGTCAAGGCGGCCGGGCTGAACGCGTTGGACGGCAAGATCCGCTCCGGGGCACTGGAGGCCCTGTTCCCGACGCCGTTCCCCTCCGTCCCCGGTCACGAGCTCGCCGGCGTGGTGGACGCCCTGGGTGAGGGCGTGCAGGACGTGAAGGTGGGCGATGAGGTGGTGGGCTGGTCGGACACCGGCTCGTACGCCCAGTACGCGCTGGCCACCACCGTGGCCCTCAAGCCCGCCGGCCTCGACTGGCAGCACGCGGTCGCGCTGCCGGTGGCGAGCGAGACGGCCGAGCGGGTCCTGGACCTGCTCGGCGTCGTCGCCGGGGAGACCGTACTGATGCACGGCGCGGCCGGAGCGGTCGGCACCCTGGCGGTCCAGCTCGCCACGGCCCGCGGGGCGCGTGTCATCGGCACCGCCGGTCCCGCGAACCAGGACTACCTCACCTCGCTCGGCGCAACCTCGACCCTCTATGGCGAGGGCCTGGTCGATCGGGTCAGGGCACTCGCCCCCGACGGCGTGGACGCGGTGTTCGACCTGGCCGGGAAGGGAGCCCTGGAGGACTCCATCACCCTGCGCGGCGGCACCGAGCGCATCGTCACCATCGCCGACTTCCGCGCGCACCAGCTCGGCATCACCTTCTCCAACGGTGGCCAGGAACGCTCGGCCGCCCGCCTGGCCGCGCTGGCGCAGGACGCCGCGACCGGCAAGCTCGTCACCACCGTCAACGTCTACCCGCTCGACCAGGCCGCCACGGCCCAGCAGGTCAGCCACGCCGGGCATGTCCGGGGCAAGATCGTCCTCACCGTCGCCTGATCACGCCCGCCACTCCATCCGCCAGGCCCTCCCGCTCTCCCGATCACCACCTGATCGTCACAGCACCGAAGGCCCTCTCATCTGAACTCCCTGTGGACATCGACCACCGTCGTTGACGTCTCCCTCCCCCACCGCCTCCACGTCCTCCATGCGGGCGACGACGCCCTGCTGGTCACCCTGCGCGCGTGCGGCCGACCAACCACGCTGGTCCTCAACCCGCCGGTACCGGGGACCTGCCCACCCGCGCCAAATGCACCGACAACGGCACGGCCGACCTTGTCTCCGTGGACACCTTCGCGCTCGCCAACCCGGACCTGCCCGAGCGGCTACGCTCTGACGCGCCGCTGAACACCCCCGATCCAGCAACCTTCTACGGCGGCGGAGCGGTCGGCTAACCGACTACCCCACCTACACCGTCTGAGGAACCGAATCATGCCCGCCCCGACACCCCGCATCCCTACGACGGCCAGCGAGGGACCGATGAGCTACGCGATCTTCCAGCTCGCCCGCGCTCACCGCGCCCGCGCCGGCGCCATGCTCCGCGAGATGGACCTGCATCCCGGACAGGAACTGCTACTGATGCAACTCCTCGACCGGGACGGCCAGACCCAGTCCGAGCTGCTCGAAAGCGTCGGCCTGGACCACTCCACCGTCTCCAAGTCCCTGCGCCGCATGCAGGACGCCGGCCTGCTCATCCGTGAGCCGGCGGAACACGACCGGCGCGTCGTGGTCGTCCACCTCACCGACAAGGGCCGTGCCATGCGCGAGCCCATCGCAGCCATGTGGCGGGCCCTGGAGGAGGCCTCCGGACGGAACCTCTCGGCGCAGCAGGCAGACTCCTTCGTCCGTATCGCCTACGCCATCGCCGATGCGATCAGCAGCCGCGCTCTTCCGGAAGAAGAGTCCAAGTAACTCCCCCGTTTGCACCCCATGTTGGCGTGCCCCACGCGACAGGTGGGTGGGTATGCGGACATGGGGTGCAAATCGTTTGGGTGTGGCGGAGTCGCTGCTGACCTCCGCACGTCGGAGATAACGGGTGGTTGCAGGGCCTCAGCGTCATTCAAGCGCGAGCCGTCCCGGTGCGGGCAGGCGGAACTCATCCGGGGGAAGGGCACACCCCGTGGGGACAGCGAGCCCCTCCCCGTCGCCAGCCGGCTGCACATCGAGGACGGCCGCATCACTCGCGCCCGGGTCACCTTGACCTCGGCAAGCTCCTGCAGGCCGGCGGTGACCGGCGCAGGCGGATCCGCCCAACCACAGGCCCGCCCCTGAGCGACTCGGGCCGACGGCACCCACGTCCGCGGCCACCCTGCCCCGCCCACCCCATCCCCCACTACTGACCTGATGGAAAGTGAGACCCTCATGGCCACCACCCTCCCCGTCCTCGTCGTCGGCGCGACCGGATCCGTCGGGGGCAAGGTCGTCGACGAACTGCTCAAGCGCGGTAAGAACGTCCGCGCGCTGGTCCGGCCGACCACCGACGCGAGCAAGCTCGAAAGCCGGGGTGTCGAGATCGCCCGCGGCGACATGCTCGACCTCGACTCGCTCGTCGCCGCCATGAACGGCGCCGATGCCGTCATCACCACCGCCGCCGGCTATACCCGCGGCGGCAAGAACGCGTACGACATCGACACCGTCGGCAACGCCAACCTCGCCGAGGCCGCCCACCGCGCCGGCATCCGACGGTTCGTCCTGACCAGCATCCTCACCAGCGACCAGACGCCCCAAGTCCCGCACTTCTGGCACAAGAAGATCGCCGAGGACAAGCTCGAACAGCTCGGCGTCCTGTTCGTCGCACTGCGCCCGGGGGCGTTTTTCGACCAGATCGCGACCATGGCGGGCGACCCCGTCGACAAGGGCCGCCTGATCTGGATGGGCAAGACCACCGTCCCGCTGACCTGGGTCCGCACCGCGGATCTCGCGGCGTACCTGGCGGCCGCGGTCGACGCCGAGGCCGCCAACGGCGAGCGCATCGACATCGGCTGGGACCGTCCGGTCAGCATGCGCGAGGTAGCCGACCTCATGGGCAGCCGGGCCGGAAAGAAGATCAAGGTGTGGGGCATCCCTTCGACCGTCACCCGCGCCGCAGGAGCCGTCGTCGGCCGCTTCATGCCAGTGGTCAAGGACATGGCCGCGATGTTCGGCTGGTTCGACAAGGGCCGCTACGTCGCCGACACCCGCCGGCAGGAGCAGCTGTTCGGCCCCGTCCCCACGGCCGAAGACGCCGTCGCCCGGTTCACCGACGAGCCGAGCAAGGCACGGCACCGGTGACGGGCCCTCACCCCGGTCCCCGCTGCCCGGGCGAGGTCCCATCGATGTGTGGCGGAATCGCCATGACGGCTTCGTCAGCTCCGGTGCGTCCATGACGATGCGCGCCATCGTGCAGAGCTGTCAATGCTGGTGACGCGATTAGGCGGTCAGGCGGTCAGGCGGTCAGGCTGGAAGATTGTCCGAACCTGTTGGCACGGTGCGGTTGCGGAGCAGTTGAGCAAGTCCGTCCGGCACGAAGAAATCGACTGCCGGCGTAGCGCCGGGTTGGGCAGACCACCGCCGAGGCCGTCCGCACCCAGCTGGACGTCGTCGCTGACATGCTCGGACGGCAGTTTCCGAAGGTCAGGACGATGCTGCTGGACGCTGCGACGGACATCACCGCGTTCGCGGACTTCCCGCCGGCCCACTGGAAGAAGATCTGGTCCACCAACCCGCTGGAGCGGTTGAACCGAGAGATCAAACGCAGGGCCGACGTCGTGCAGGTCTTCCCCAACCCTGCGGCCCTGGACCGGCTCGCCGCCGCGGTCCTGGCCGAACTCCACGACGAGTGGCAGGTCTTCGACCGCCGCTACCTCTCCGAAGGCTCCATGGCCGAACTCTTCACCGCCAACCCCACCGAGGACGACCCGCAGCTTCCCCCGCCCGAACCGAACCAGCTCGGCCAGTGACTACACCACTACAGGGGACATGACCCAGGTCGAATGCGACACCGGCCTGCCTGATCCGACCAGTCCGGCGCCGGACGCGCCGCGCCGAAGCACTGCATGGCCCCGACTTGGCGAACGAGCCGCCGATCAACCAGCCGCTCGGCGTGTCGATCAACGAGATCACCCTGCGCGAGACCGGCGAGAACTACATCCTCTGAGGCCGGCACGCTACGCAAAGAAGGCTGACGCCGGAATCGGCGTCAGCCTTCTTTGCGTAGCGCACCGCAATCCGACCTCCGTCGTGGCGCTCGACTCCTCGTACACGCACAGGCCGTTCGTACTCGCCCGGGCTATCGAGCATGAACTGTTCGGACAGGAAAATATGTGGGTGATGCAAGTGTGCCCCGGCCGGATCCACCAGGTCGGGGGCACACGTGCAGGCCTGACGGACGAGGATCAGCCGTGGGTCGGGTAGTCGGTGTAACCGGAGTGGTCGCCGCCGTAGAAGGTTGCCGGGTCCGGGGTGTTGAACGGGCCGCCGGCGGCGAGCCGCTTGGGCAGGTCGGGGTTGGCCAGGAACAGCGCACCAAAGGAGATCAGATCGGCGGTGCCGTCCTCGACCAGCTGCAGCTCCTCCGGCCCTGTGGGCCGCGGGGCGGTGAAGGGGTTGAGGATGTAGGTGCCCGGGAACTGCTTGCGCAGGCGGAGGGTCAGGTCGCGGGTCTCGGGGGCTTCCATCTGGTGCAGGTAGGCCAGGCCGAGCGGGGCGAGCGCGTCGACCAGCGCGGTGTAGGTCGCGTCCACGTCGACCCGATCGGACTCGTCGATGTCGTTGAAGGGGTTTCCGGGGGAGATGCGGAAGCCGACCTTGTCCGCGCCGATGGCCTCGGCGACGGCCTTGGCGGACTCGACGGCGAAGCGGATGCGGGCCTGCGGCGAACCGCCCCAACCGTCGGTGCGCTGGTTGGAGTTCGGGGCGAGGAACTGGTGGATCAGGTAGCCGTTGGCGCCGTGCAGCTCCACGCCGTCGAAGCCGGCCTCGATCGCGTTGCGCGCGGAGGAGGCATAGTCGGCGATCGTCTCGAGGATCTCGGCCTCGGTGAGTTCCTTCGGCGCCACGAAATCCTGCGGGCCGTTCTGCGTGTAGACCTGTCCCTTGGCCGTGACGGTGGACGGGCCGACCGGCTGAAGGCCCGTCAGGCTCGGGTGGCCGACCCGGCCGGTGTGCATCAGCTGCAGGTAGATCACACCGCCCTCGGCATGCACGGCGTCAGTCACCTTGCGCCAGGCCTCGACCTGCTCGGCCGAGTGAATGCCCGGGGTGGCGGGGTAGCCCTGGCCCACCACCGACGGCTGGGTGCCCTCCGTGATGATCAGACCAGCGCTCGCCCGCTGCGCGTAGTAGGTGGCCGACAGATCGGTCACGCACTGTCCGTCATCGTATGCGCGACTGCGGGTCATCGGAGCCATCACGATGCGATTGGCAAGGGCCTTGCCGCTGAGGTCGTAGGACTGGAATGCCGTTGACATGAATCAATTTCCTTGTCTCACAGGCGGGCCACCGTTTTCCGCAGCCCATGACGTACCAGCACCGATCGCGCTGTTCACTGTCCGAACAAGTAAACAGCATGGAGCCATCCCATCACACCCGTGATCCACGTCACTTAGACCGTCTTCGCGCAGTAGGACGGGGCGAAGACGGGGCTCTTGTCACAACCGTTGAGACTCAGCAGGGCGGTAGCGTCTACTTGTTCAAGCAAGTCCCGAGACCGCCCCGCGAGGAAGAAATGACCCAGCCGGAGAGAGCGGACGCAAGTCGCTCGACCGCAGCCCATACGACGCCGTCGGCTGACGGGCCCTTGCCGCTGCCGCCTTCCGTCGCGGCCGGTCCCCTCAGTCACGCGATCTTGCGCGTGGCCCGCGTGCACCGGATGCTCGCCGGACAGCTACTGCGCCGCGTCGGCCTCCACCCCGGCCAGGAACTGGTCATGATGCAGCTATGGGACCGCGGTCCGCAGCGCCAGACCGACCTCGTCCGCCTGCTCGGCTCCGACGCCGCCACCATGACCCGCACCGTTCAACGCCTGGAGAACGCGGGCTTCGTACGTCGCCGCCCCTCCCCCAGCGACAAGCGGGCCACCATCGTGGAACCCACGGCCGCCAGCAACGCTCTGCGGCAAGAGGTGGAGCGCACGTGGCTCGATCTCGAGGCCAGCACCGTCAACGACCTGACCCCCAAGGAGCAGGCCGAGGCTCTCGAGACCCTGGGCCGGATCGAGGACAGCCTCGCGCGGGCCGCGGCACAACTCGACTGAGGGACCGCACGACGGATCCGGAGCCGCCATGCGGATCGGGGTTCAGCCCGCTGCCTCGGCCCAGGGCCTCGGGCACAGCCGGGGCAGAAAGAGGGCCAGGATCAGTCCGACGACCACGGCGGCTTTGACGGTCACCGTGTGGAGTCGGAGGGGACAGACGACAGTGCTGCGGCCCAGGCCACTAGCGGCCCCACCCCAGCCTCACCAGCAGGAGGGGCTCCGGCTCGACGTCCACGACAATGCCAGAGCGCCTTCGCGGCCAAGTAGCACTGCGATCGGCCAACTGTCGCTGCGACCACAAGAGCCGGGTTACCGGCCCTACCGACGCGACCGAAGGTCCGCGCAGCCACTCAGGCGGAATCCTCGTCCAGCTTCGCCACCACTCGGTCGGAGATGTCGGCCAGCGTCCGCAGCTCCGACGGGGTCACATGGTCCAGGAACAGCTCCCGCACCGCCTCCACATGCAGCGGAGCCGCCGCCTCGATCGCCGCACGCCCCACGTCCGTGATCACCACGAACGCTCCCCGAGCGTCCTCGGGGCACTCCTCACGGATCACCAGCCCCCGTCCGGCCATCCGCGCGATGTGGTGGGACATCCGGCTCTTCTCCCACTCGACCGCCCGGGCCAGATCCTGGTAACGCCGCCGACCGTCCGGCACATCCGTCAGATTGACCAGCACGGCGAAATCCGCGGCCGACAGTTTCGACTCGCTCTGCAACATGCGCGAGAGGCGGCCCCCCAGCCGCTCATGCAACCGCACAAAGCTCCGCCAGGCGTGCTGCTCCTCTGCCGTCAGCCACCGCACGTCTTCATCCATACAAGCGAGTGTATAGGGTTGATGGGTCACCCAGTTGGACGAAGGTCGACTCATCAGCCCCAACATCTCCCGCGGTCAGGACGAGTACCGCGGTGCCCACTGCACCCCGGGATCGCCGTGCGCACCTCGGCCTCCGTGGCCTGGCACCACCTGCGCCACACCCCCGACGTGTCGGTCGACAAGCTCCGGTCGATGGCACGCCTGATCTCCGCATCCCGTACCCGATGAACTGAGAGTGGGAAGACATGGCAACCACCGTGGCGCGCTCCGCCGCCGACGGGCCAGCGCGCTGGGGCGTCCTCCACGACGACAAGATCACCCCGGCTCCCGGCGAGTTCGGGACGACGGGCGAGCTCGTCGAGGGTACGACCACCGCCGAACCAGGCCGACCGGATCTGCGACCGGCGACGTCGTCGAGGCAAGCATCGCCAGCCGTGACGGCCGCGTCGACCTCGGCGTGCAGCGCAACCGCGTCGTCGAGGGAGGCCGGGCATGAGCGCGCGACCGCAGGGTGTGGCGACCCTGGCCGACGTGGAGGCGATCGAGGCGCGAGGCTGGCCGCAGGACGTGCCGGCCAGCACGTACGAGATGATCCGGCGCACCGCCGACCGGACCCCCTCGGCGCCGGCCCTCAGCTTCTTCCTCACCGCCGACCGGCACCGGACGCCCGAGACCTGGACGTATCAACAACTGCTCGGCGAGATCACCCGCGCCGCCAACGCCTTCCACTCCCTCGGCGTCGGCGAGGACACCGTCATCGCCTACATCCTGCCCAACCTTCCCGAGACGCACTTCGTCATCTGGGGCGGCCAGGCGGCCGGCATCGTGTTCGCCGTCAACGCGTTCCTGGAGCCCGAGGCCATCGCCGACCTCCTCCGGGCGGCGGGCGCCGCGATCGTGGTCACGCTGGCGCCGTTCCCGGGAACCGACACCTGGGAGAAGGTCGCCCGGGCCGTCGAGAGCGTCGATTCCGTGGGGCATGGCGTCCTGGTCGACCTGGTCGAGCATGTGCCCGGACCGGCGTCGGCACCCCTGGAGGACGCCCGGCAGTTGCCTTCCGATATCGCCGTACACGACTTCACCGCACTGCGGGCGAGACAACCGGATGACCACCTGGTCAGCGGCCGGGTCATCGCCCCGGACGACTTCTCGTCGTACTTCGGCACCGGCGGGACCACCGGCCTGCCGAAGATCGCGATGCGCACCCACCGCAACGAGGTATCCGACGCCCTCAGCACGTCATACCTGCTCTCCGGCCTCGTCGGCGAAGGCAAGAACATCTTCTGCGGCCTGCCGATGTTCCATGTCAACGCCGTCCTCATGACCGGTCTCGTGCCCTTCTCGCAGGGCGCGCACGTCGTCCTCGGAACTCCACACGGCTACCGGGCCGACGGGCTCTTCGCGGCCTTCTGGGACATCGTCCAGCACCACCGGATCCACTTCTTCTCCGGCGTCCCGACCATCTACGCCGCCCTGTTGGAGCACCGGACGGACGGGTACGACCTCGGCTCGCTGGAGTACGGCATCTGCGGGGCGGCCCCGCTCCCCGTGGAGTTGATGCGCCGGTTCGAGAGCTCCACGGGCGTGAAGATTCTCGAGGGTTACGGACTGACCGAGGGGACCTGTGTGTCCTCGGTCAACCCGCCGCTCGGGGAACGGCGCACGGGCTCGATCGGTCTGCGGATCCCGTTCCAGAGGATGAAGGCCGTCGTGCTCGACGACGCCGGAGTGTATGTGCGCGACTGCGCGGCCGAGGAGACCGGGGCGCTGGTGATCAGCGGGCCCAACGTGTTCGCCGGGTACCGGGTGGCCGCGCAGAACGCGAACCTGTGGGTCGACACGGGCGCCGGTGAGCGGTGGCTCAACACGGGCGACCTCGGACGCCAGGACGCCGACGGCTACTTCTGGCTGACCGGGCGGAAGAAAGAACTCATCATCCGCGGCGGCCACAACATCGACCCCCTCGGTGATCGAGACGCCGCTGTACGCCCACCCGGACGTGCAGTACGCGGCGGCCGTCGGCCGGCCGGATCCTCGGGTGGGCGAACTGCCGGTGGTCTACGTCCAGCTCAAGGACGGCGCCACGGCGGGCGAGAAGGACCTGCTGGCCTATCTGGACGAGCGCATCGCGGAGCGCGCCGCCCGGCCCAAGGCCCTGCACATCATCGACAGCATGCCGATGACCGCGGTCGGCAAGCTGTTCAAGCCCGCCCTCGTCCGCCGCGAGACCGAGGCGGCCCTCACCGCCGCACTGCGCGACGCGGGGTTCGCGGACGCCGTCGTACGCAGGCACCCGGATCCGCACCTGCCGCAGAACGTGATCGCGACCCTGCCCGCCGGTGCGGACGTCGACGCCGCGGCCAAGGTGCTCGGGGCGTTCGCCTTCCCGTTCACCATCACGACCGACTGACCAGCACACGATCGGACACCAGGCCCATCTGCTGTGCCTGCCCGGCTGGTACGAGCGTGCTCGTGAGCAGCATGTACGAGGCGTTGAGGCGGCCCACGAACTTCGTGTCGTGGGTCAGGACGCACAGCACGGTCCGATCGTCGATCCATGGGCCTCGGCCTCCTGCCGAGGTGGCGGTGCGGCCAGTCGACGACGACCTCGTCCGCCGAGGGGAACCGGCTGTGCGTGGCGAGGACCGGTCGGGCGTCGCAGACCGTGACGTGGTGGCCCAGGATCGACCGTACCTTCGCGACGGCGGCGGTGAAGTCGATCGCGCCGAACACCGGCATCCGCGTCGGCGGAGCGAAACACCGGACGAAGACCTTCGTCCCCTCGCCACGCCACTCCCCCTCGGGTCCGTACGCCGAAGTCCCGCTGTGACCCGAACCCAGCATGCCCAGGGATCGGCGCCGACCACCTCATTGAGCCGGGCGCCCAGGTCGTGAAAGGTCTGCCGGTCCACCCGCTCGACGTACACGTCGAGGATGCCTCCGCAGGTCAGGCCGACCGACACGGACTGACACCACCATTTAGTTGACGCATCAATTAGAGCGGGGCATTATTGATACGTCAACCATTCCCGCGAAATCGCCCGCAGGTGCAGCACCTACTCACGAAGGAACCAGCCATGTCTGATCTCGTCTTCGGTCTGGACACGTTCGGCGATGTGCCGGAGGACGACTCCGGCACCCCGGTGTCCGACGCACGGGCCATCCGGCAGGTCGTGGACGAGGCCGTTCTCGCGGAGGAGACCGGCGTCGATGTCCTCGCCCTCGGCGAGCACCACCGCCCCGAGTTCGCGATCTCGACTCCGGAGACCGTCCTCGCCGGCATCGCCACCCGTACCAGCCGTATCCGTCTCTCCTCCGGCGTGACGGTGCTGAGCTCCGACGATCCGGTCCGGGTCTTCCAGCGCTTCTCGACCGTGGACGCCCTCTCGAACGGCCGGGCCGAGGTCATCCTCGGACGGGGTTCCTTCACCGAGTCGTTCCCCCTCTTCGGCTACGACCTGAGCGACTACGACGTGCTGTTCGAGGAGAAGATCGAGCTCTTCGCCAAGCTGCTGGAGGAGAAGCCGGTCACCTGGAGCGGCACCAAGCGACCCGCGCTCGATCACGCCGACGTCTTCCCCAAGACCGAGTCCGGGCACCTGACCACCTGGGTCGGTGTCGGCGGCTCGCCCCAGTCGGTCATCCGCACCGCCAACTACGGCTTCCCGCTCATGATCGCCATCATCGGCGGCAGCCCGGAACGCTTCGCGCCCTACATCGACCTCTACCAGCGCGCCACCGACAAGTTCGGCACGACGGCCCACCCGGTGGGCATGCACTCACCGGGCTTCATCGCCGACACGGACGAGGAGGCCCGGGAGCTGCACTGGCCGCACTACAAGGTCATCCGCGACCGCATCGGCGCGCTGCGCGGCTGGCCGCCGGTCCGCAAGGAGGAGTACGCGGCCGAGATCGAGCACGGCTCCCTCTACATAGGCTCCCCCGAGACGGTGGCCCGCAAGATCGCCCGCGCCGTCAAGGCCCTCGACGTCGGCCGATTCGACCTCATCTACACCACCGGAGCCCAGCCGATCAGCGCCCGGCTGCGCGCCGTCGAGCTGTACGGCACGAAGGTCCTCCCGATGGTCCGCGACCTCCTCGCCGACTGACACCCCGAACGGAGCAGACATGGCCACCACCGACATAGGAACCGTCGGCATCCTGGGCGCGGGCAAAGTCGGCACCGTGCTCGCGCGGCTGGCCCGCGCGGCCGGCTACCGCGTGCTCGTCGCAGGATCCGGCGACCCCGCCAAGATCGCCCTCACCGTCGAGGTCCTCACCCCCGGCGCGGTCCCGGTCACCGCGGCCCAGGCGGCGGCGAAGGCGGACGTCGTCGTCCTGGCCCTCCCCCTCGGCAAGTACCGCACCATTCCCGCCGAAGCCCTGGAGGGCAAGCTCGTCATCGACGCGATGAACTACTGGTGGGAGGTCGACGGCCCCCGCGCGGACCTCACCGACCCGCTCACCTCGTCGAGCGAGGTCGTGCAGGAGTTCCTGTCCGGCGCGCGCGTGGTCAAAGCCTTCAACCACATGGGCTACCACGACCTTGAGGACGGGGCCCGGACCGCCGGATTCCCTGGCCGGAAGGCCATCGCCATCGCCGGTGACGACCCCGAGGACCTCATCACCGCCTCGCGCCTCGTCGACGACCTCGGCTTCGACCCCGTCGTCGCGGGCCCGCTGGCCTCGGGGGTACGGCTGGAGCCGGGCACGGAGCCGTTCGGCGCCAACGTCGACGCCGAGGAACTGCGCGCGATGCTCCAGCGCTTCCCGGAGTCGGAGCGCGGACGGACCGTCGCCGCCGCGCGGGCCGCCCTTTCGGAACCGGCGCCCGAGCCCTCGTAGGCATCGTTCGTGCCCACCCCGACGCATTTACTTGATGCGCCATCTATGTGGACCGCCCCTGCGGGACCACACCACCCGATCACACGAGGTACCTGTGAACGTCGCTCTGTGGGCTGTCGCGGCCCTGCTCGCTCTGGTGTTCCTCGGGGCCGGCGCTGCCAAGCTCGCCCAGCCCAAGGAGAAGCTCATCGCATCTCCCTCCATGGGCTGGGCCGAGGACTTTCCCCCGGCGATGATCAAGGCGATCGGCATCCTGGAGGTTCTCGCCGCGCTCGGGCTGATCCTGCCCGCGGCGGTGGACATCGCCCCGGACCTCGTTCCGCTGGCTGCCTCCGGCCTGGCGCTGACCATGTTCGGCGCCGCCATGACGCACAGTCGGCGCGGTGAGGCCCAGTCGGTCGTCGTGAACGTGGTCCTGCTGGCCCTGACCGTCTTCGTGGCCTGGGGCCGGTTCGGTCCGCACGCCTTCTGACAGCGACAGACAGAGAAGAGGGGAAGCACACATGCCCGCGATCACCGTGGCCGACGTCCTGGTCCTGCCGCGCCTGCCGGAGCTGGACCCGACCGGCACCGCCTTCCGGCCCGTCCGCCGCCTGACGCGACCGCCCAGCAGGGCTTCGAGGGCGAGGGCTTCCCGGTCCGCCGCGCCTTCGCCGGAGTACTGCCGACCGAGCTCGACCCGTTCATACACATGGACCACATCGGCGAGGTCGAGCAGGCCCCGGGCGAACCCATGGGCACCCCCTGGCATCCGCACCGCGGCTTCGAGACCGTCATCTACCTCATCGACGGCGCCGTGGAACACAAGGACTCCAACGGCGGCGGCGGCCTCATCACCGACGGCGACACCCAGTGGATGACCGCAGGCTCCGGAATCCTGCACATCGAGCAGCCTCCGGAGCAGCTGGTCCAAAGCGGCGGGGTGGCCCACGGTGTGCAGCTGTGGGTCAACCTGCCCCGCGCCAAGAAGATGAGCCCCCCGCGCTACCAGGACATCCGCGGCAAGTACACCGGACTCGCACCCCCGACGGCGGCGCCCTGATCCGCGTGATCGCCGGCGACATCGCCGGACACACCGGTCCGGGCGTGACCCACACTCCGATCACCGTCGCCCATCTCACCATCGAGCCGGGCGCCCAGGTCGACCTGCCGTGGAACCCCTCCTACAACGCGCTGGTCTACGCCCTGGCGGGCCACGGCACGGTCGGCGCCGAAGCCCGCCCCATCCAGGAGGGCCGGCTCGCCGTCCTCGGCTCGGGTGACGCGCTGCGCCTGACGGCCGACCGCGCCCAGGAGTCCCGCTTCCCCAAGCTGGAGCTCTTCGTGCTGGGCGGCCGCCCGATCCGCGAACCCGTCTTCCAGTACGGCCCGTTCGTGATGAACACCCGCGAAGAGGTGCAGCAGGCCTTCGAGGACTACCAGGCGGGGCGCTTGGGCGTCATCCCCGCCCAGCACCTCCCCCACACGTCCTGAACCTTCGCGTCGAGACTGCGCAGAGGCATCGGATCTCCAACCCTTCGGATCGTGGCGCGTGACGGCGCGGGCAAGCATGGTGATGTTCTGCGGGCAGATATCGCGAGCTTGGACCGCTCATGGGAGACGGGCAGCGGGCAGAGCGCCGAGGCGGTGAACACGTGGTGAACACAGGTACGCCTCGCACGCGGTCGACGCGCCTGACGGAGTAAAGAACACGTAGATGCTGCGCGGCTCGTGGCGACAAGGCCGCCTGCCGGGTCGTGTCGCCTCCGATCCGTGCCGGTGCTAGGCCCTCGGCGAGGTCTTCGGCGAGCAACCGCTTGGCGATCGGGTCGAGGGCCGCGCGCCGTTCCGGGGTGGCGGGGCGGCCCTGGTCTCGTTCGAGGTGGTCCGCGAGCCAGTTCTCCCAGCCCTGCGGGATGGCATGAGCCTGCTCGTCCCCCTGCGCGGTGAGCGAGTAGAAGTTCCCTTGCCCCGCTGACGTCACCTCTGCGGATCGCCGCGTCGAAGGTCGGCTGCAGGACCCGTTCGGGCATGTGATGGCGGGAGGCGATCTGGCTGAGCTTGGCGTAGCCCAGCAACCTCGTCCAGAGGGCGACCTGCATGACGGTCCACGCACGCCCCGGGTCGAGCCGGGAGCCGGTCAGGGCGAGTGCGTCCACCTACGCCCACTCCATGGGCAGGATGTTCCTGTGGACGGTGCCCGTGACCCTCCTAGGGTTCGTCGTGGCGCTCTTCCTGCGCCAGGTCACCCTGCGCGACAGTGCCCGGATGGCCTCCACCGACCTCGACGGCGCCTTCGGGGCCCCGGTCGACGGCGTCCGCGTTCCCCTGGAGCGGCAGATCTCCGCCCTGCTGCGAAATGCGGGCCGCATGCCGTACGCGGGTGTTCTGCACGACGGCCGCCAGAATCTGCGTGCTCAGGCCAAGACCGGCACCAGCCCCTCCTGCCCGCGGATGAAGTTACGGTCGAATCCTGCTCGGGGGTGCTGAGCCTCCTGATTGCCTGTGGAGAACAGCAGGGTCCAGGCGGCGATCAGTCAGCCCAGCTGCGCCTCAAGCCACTGCAGGATCTCGGGGGTCACGGGGTCGGTGATGTCGGTGAACTCGTCATGCTTCTTCAGGAACTTGGCCACGTACGGGCAGACAGGCACGATCCGCTTCCCGGCGGCGCGCGTGTCGGTGAGCGCCTGCCGCACCAGCTGTGCGGCCAGGCCCTGTCCGGCGTAGGCGTCGTCGACCTCCGTGTGGAAGAACACGCGCTGCTCAGCGTGGTCGCGGTACTCGGTCAGGCCGGCGCGCTTGCCGTCGACCACGATCTCGTACCGATGGTGTGCGTCCACCCGCTCGACGACGGGGGTGGCAGGAGGCTGGCTCATGGTGGTGCCTTTCTGAGAGAGGTCAGCGACGCGGAGGGTTGCGGCGCGGCCTGATGGTGGCGTTGGGCAGGGCGGGCGCGGGAAGTCGGCCCCCGGGAAATCCCTCCATGGCGCCGAAGCGGTCGGAGGAGGCCTCCCAGTCCTCGCGGGCCTTGACGATGTCCTCGTGGCTGCGGCCGATGAAGTTCCACCACATGACGATCTCCTCCTCGAACGGGGTGCCGCCGAGCAGAATCGTCCGCGCCGGGCCGTCCGATTCATTCGTGAGCGTCAAGGTGCCGGCACCGGGCGGGACGTAGCCCAGCTCTGCCCGGTGCAGCAGGGTGTCGTCCACGCGGACGTCCCCGCTGTCCACGAGAACGCCGTGCTCGAAGTCGGTGTCCACGGGGAGGGCGACCGTCATACGCGGTTCGAGGACGATCTCGGCGCCGAGCAGCGGCGTGAACGTCCGCACCGGCGAGATCCCACCGGCGAGCGAGCCGAGGAAGACCCTGATCTCGGCCCCCTTCATTCGCACGGGCTCGGGCACATGGTGCTGGAAGTCCCGTTCGGCGTTCCGGTGCTCCTCCGGCAGCGCCACCCACAGCTGGACGCCGTGGACGACGGTCGTGCGCGGGGTGGAGAGCTCAGAGTGGGCGATGCCGTACCCGCCCGTCATGAGGTTGATCTCCCCGGGCCGCACCAAGGCGTGGGTGCCGAGCGTGTCGCGGTGCTCGACCTCCCCGCTGAACAGCCAGGTCACCGTCTGCAGGCCGGTGTGCGGATGCGGGGGCAGCGCCATGCCGCCCCTGTCGGTCACCTCGTCGGGACCGTAGTGGTCGGCGAAGCACCAGGCACCGATCAGCGTCCGGTCCCGCTGCGGCAGCGTCCGCCGCACCGTCATCGAGCGCGGTCCGCCCAAGGGCACCTCCCGTGCGGGGAGCACGTCGACCCGGGGCGCCCCGGCCGGCCGTGCGTCGTCGACTGGCGCCCCGCATCTCATGACTGCCGGCTCAGCTTCTACATTGCTCACCGAGACCACCTCTCATGGAATCTAGTTGTTGCATCAACTATGATGCCATGATCATAGAGCGAAGGCCACAGCCAGTAGACAACGAGCGGGAGACATGCGGATCTTCATCGACAAACAGAGCCCCAAGGCTTACCGCGCCCTGGTGCAGACATCGGTAGCGGTGCGCGCGGTCGCCGCCGAGGCAGGGCTCGACCGCACCGTCGTGGAGCTGGTCAACCTCCGCGTGTCACAGATCAACGGCTGCGCCATCTGCCTCGACACGCACACCAAGGCGGCCGTGCGCGCGGGTGAGTCGGCGCGGCGGCTGGGAGTGCTGGCCGCGTGGCGGGACACCGAGGTGTTCACCCCCACGGAGCGTGCGGCCCTCGCACTGGCCGAGGCCACGACCGACCCCACCGATGCCGTCGCGCAGGAATCCGCCTACGAGGCCGCGCGACAGGTGCTCACCGATGACCAGATCTCCGCCGCGATCTGGGTGGCGGTCACCATCAACGCGTTCAACCGGGTCTCGATCATGAGCAAGCACCCGGTACGGGCGCATCGAGATGTTCCGGGCGAGGAGAGCGGCGTCACAGTGTCCGGTGGGTGATGTGGCCCCCGCTCATCGTGAGCCGGATCGGGGCGTCGGCGAGTTCGTCGGGGGCGGTGGTGAGGGGGTCGAGAGTGAAGGCGGTGAGGTCGGCCCGGAAGCCGGGCGCGATGCGTCCGGCGATGTCCTCCTCGCTGGCGGCGCGCGCGGCGTGGGTGGTGTAACCCTCCAGGGCGGCCAGCGGGGTGAGTGCCTGGTCGGGTCGCACGGGCGGGGTGCCGGGGTCGCCGGGCTGGCGGCGCAGTTGGGCGGCGGCGAGTACCCGGCGTGGGTCGTAGGGGGCGACGGGCCAGTCGGAGCCGAGGACCAGGGTGGCTCCGGCGGCGCGCAGGTCGCGACAGCGCCAGGCCCGGGCGGCGCGTTCGAGGCCGAGTCGGCGGGACCACTCGTCGCTGTGGTCCGCCCGGGCGTAGGTGGCGTGGGCGGGCTGCATGGAGGCGGCGACGCCGAGCCGGGCGAAGCGCGGGATCTGGTCGTCGGGCACGGTCTCCAGATGCTCGGCGCGGTGCCGGGCGTGCGGGGTGCCGAGGGCCTGGACGGTGTCGAGGACGCGGCGGACCGCGGCGTCGCCGATGGCGTGGGTGGCGGTCGGCACGCCCGCGCGGTCCAGGGCGTGCACGGCGCGGGTGTACGCGGCGGGGTCGGGCCAGAACGGCTCGGTGCCGGCGCCCTGGCAGTCGGGGTGGTCCAGCCAGGCGGTGCCGCCCTCCACGGTGCCGTCGAGGAACAGCTTCACGCCCGCCACGCGCCAGTGCCGTCCGGCGCGCCTCTGGAGGGCGATCAGCCGGTGCAGTTCGTCGGGGCCGGCGCCGGGCTGGCACCAGGGTGCGATGCGCAGCCGCAGCGGCAGGACACCGTCGTCCTCGATGGCGGTGAGCAGATCGAGTGCGTCGGGCGTCTCCAGGTCCATGACGTGGCCACCGGTGAGGCCTGTGGCAGCCATGTCGGCCAGCAGGGCGAGCAGGTGTTTGCGGCGCTCGGCGGTAGAGGGCTGCGGGATCAGGGCGGCGACGGTCTCCATGGCGGCCTGCTCGACGAGGTGTCCGGTGGGGCGCCCGTCGGGGTCGCAGACGATGGCGGCACTCTGGTCGAAGCGGCGTGGCCCGTCGACCCCGGCGGCACGCAGGGCCGCGGAGCCGGCGAGCGCGGAGTGAGCGTCGTACAGCCGTAGGAAGGCGGGGATGTCGCCCACGACGTCGTCGATGAGGTGGCGGCTGATGGGGCCGCCCTCGAAGGTGTTGTGGTCGAGGTTCCAGCCGGTGATCCACGACCCGGGGGCGGCCCGCCGGGCGGCGTCACGCAGCGCGGCGCGCAGCTGGTCCAGGGTTCTGCAGCCGGAGAGGTCGATGCCCTGGGCGAGTTCGAGACCCTTGACGGCGTGGGTGTGCCCGTCGGTGAGGCCGGGGGTGAGGGCGGCGCCGCCGAGGTCGACGACCTGGGTGCGGGGGCCGCGCCAGTGGCGTACGTCGGCCTCCTCGCCGACCGCCGCGATACGGCCGTCCCTGATGGCGACGGCGGTCGCCAAGGGGCGTCGCGGGTCCAGGGTCCGGACGGTGGCGCCGGCCAGCACGGTGTCGGCGTTGGTGAAGGGCACGTGGATCGCCTTTCGCGGCGGCTCGTTGGGGGTGAGTGGGGCGCAGCGGCTACGGCTGGGTGCCGGGATTTCCGGCGGTGCGGTTGTCGGTGTCGGGCTCGGCGGCGAACGCCTCGTACACCTGCGGTCGGGTGCGGCGCAGCCGGTACGCGAGGGCGACGCCGACGGCGAAGACCAGCGGGACGGGCACGAGGAGCGCCACGTTGGTGCCGGTCCCGGCACCGGTCAGCAACTCGACCTTGTCGATGATCAGGTACAGCGCGCCGCCCATGAGCACGACCCCGGCGATCGGAGCCACCACGGCCCGCCAGACACCCTCGGAGTGACTGATGCGGCGGAAGAAGACCGGGACGGCGACCGCGGTCAGCACCTGAAGCAGCACGATGCCGACCACACCGGGGGTGTTCACCCACAGCAACAGCCGCTCGTAGGGATCGGCGCCTGCGGCGGCGAAACCGAGGACCACCAGAGCCGCGAGACCGGTCTGCAGGATCCCGGCGATGTGCGGTGAGCGGTGCCGCGGGTGCACCCGGCCCAGGGCCGCGGGCAGCACCCCCTCGTGGGCGAGGGCGTGGGTGTAGCGGTTGATGGCGTTGTGGAAGGCGAGCAGCGCAGCGAAGACGCTGGTGACGATGAGGACGTGCATCACGTCCGCCGCCCAGCCGCCGACGTACTTGGTGGTGGCGGTGAAGAACAGAGCGGCGGGGTCCTCGGCGGCCGCGGCCATGACGCCCCGCGCGCCGAACGCCTGCACGACGATCCACACGACGAAGGCGTAGAACAGGCCGAGGAAGCCGACAGCGGCGTAGGTGGCGCGCGGGATCGTCCGCTCCGGGCGGCGGGCCTCGGATCGGTAGATGGCGGTGGACTCGAAGCCGACGAAGGCCGCGAAGGCGAACGCGAGCAGGGCGCCGGTGCCGGGCGTGAAGGCATTGCCGGGACTGAAGGAGTCGAAGTGGATGCCCTGAGCACCGCCGTCCGCCAGCACCCCGCCGGCCAGGACCACGAGGATGCCCGCTTCGGTGACCAGTAGCACGCCCAGCACCCGGGCCCCGAAGTCGATGCTGCGGTACCCGGCGAACCAGACGACCGCGACACCGACGAGGGCGGCCACCGGCCAGGGCACGCTGACTCCCCACAAGGCCTGCAGCGCGTCGCGGACGGTGGTGGCCAGCAGTCCGTACATGCCGATCTGCATCGCGTTGTACGACAGCAGCGCGAGGGCTGCCGAGCCGACCCCCGCGGGCCGGCCGAGGCCGCGGGTGACGTACGCGTAGAAGGCGCCGCCGTTGCCGACGTACCGGCTCATGGTGGTGAAGCCCACCGCGAACAGGACGAGGACGGCGCCGGCGATGAGGTAGCCGCTCGGGGCGCCGATGCCGCCGAGCAGGATGGCGAACGGGGCGACGCCGGCCATGACGGTGAGCGGGGCGGCGGCGGAGACGACGAGGAAGGTGATGTCACCGGTGCGGAGGGTGCCGGAGCGGAGCGAGGAGTCGGCTTCCGCGGCGGTCGGGGGTTGGGGTCTTGTGGTCGAGGCCATGGCGACGGGGCACCTTTCGGACGGCGCCGTTCGGCGGCAGGGGACCGCCCGGCGAGCTAAACCTAAAGCCTTTCGGTTTCGGTAATGTAGCCCTGGGCCCCACCCCTGGGAAGACCCGAGTGACAACGATCAAGGAGAACGACGCATGGGGCGGCCGAGCAAGGCCCTGCTCGACAGGGAGCGCATCGGCACCGTCGCGCTCGAACTCGTCGACCGCGACGGCGACTTCAGCGTCCCGCAGATCGCCAGAAAGCTCGGCGTCCAGACCGGCTCGATCTACCACCACGTCGACGGCCGGGCCGGCATCGTCGAGCTGATCCGGCTGCGGGTCACGGGAGCCATCGACCCCGCCACCCTCGACCTGCGCCCCTGGGACACCGCCCTCGCCGCCTGGGCCCGCTCCTACCGGGCCGCCTTCGCCGCCCACCCGCGCACCATCCCGCTGCTCGCCACGGCGCCCGTCCGCGCACCCCACGCTCTGGCCCAGTACGAGCGGGCGGTCGCTCTGCTGCTGGACGCGGGCTTCGCCAAGGACCGCGTCATGGCGGTCCTCACCGCCTTGGACAACCTCGTCCTCGGTTCGGCGCTCGACCTGGCCGCGCCCGAAACGATGTGGGAACCCGACGCCGACGGCAGAACCCCGCTGCTCGCTCAGGCGCTGGCCGCCGTCGGCCCCGACCGCGCCGACGCCGCGTTCGACCTGGCGCTGGACGGCTTCCTGGCCCACTGCCGATGCCTGATCGCCTCCTGACGGCAGCGGAAGCGGTCACTCTCTGGCGGCGCCGGGAAGCGACCACCGGCGGAACTCCCGCGGGGAGACACCGAACGCGGCCTTGAAGACTCCGCCGAAGTAACTCGGGTCGGTGATGCCCCAGCGGGCCGCCACGGCGTAGGCCGGAAGGTGGGACAGGCCGGGATCGGCCAGGTCCTGGCGGATGCGGTCCAGTCGCCGACGCCGGATGTGGTCGCCCAGTGGCTCACCCTGCTCCTGGAACAGGGCGTGCAGGGAGCGGACCGAGATGTGGTGCGCGGCGGCGATCCGGGCGGGCGGGAGTTCCTCGGCCAGGTGCCGGTCGATGTGCTCCAGGACGTGCTTGAGCCGGTGCGCGTGAACAGGGGGCATGTGCCGGCCGGCGTACTCGCGGACGAGGGTCCGGAGGATGCCGGTCACGTGCTCGCCCATCTCCCCTTTCGACACCGGTCCCAGGCGATGACCGCGGTGGGCGAGTTCGACGAGCATCGAGGAGAGGATGCGACCGGAGGGAACGGGTGAGCTCCTGGGCGACCATGGCGTCGGGAGAGGTGGGGCTGCGACCCAAGACGCTGCTCAAGGCCGACGTCTTCGCAGGGCTGCAATCGCGCATGGGACCGCGAGCGGGCCGGGTCCGTTTCATCGGGCAGGCGGAGGTCGCCGCAGCCGTGGGTCTGATCATCGGGCTCTTCCGGCGGCCTCTGGGCATCGCGGCAGCCATCGGCTTCACCATCACGATGATCGGCGCCGTTGGCCTCCACGCCGAGGCAGGTGACTACGCCAACCCCGCCACCTGGTACAGCAAGGCGCCCGGCCGGGTAACCCGGCCGGGCGCCTGCGGGCCCGAGCGGCTCAGACGGTGTAGCCGCCGTCGACGTCGATCGTCGCGCCCGTCACGTAGCCCGACTCGGGCCCGGCGAGGTAGACCATCAGGCCGGTCAGCTCCTCAGGGGAGGCGAAACGTCCTGCCGGGGTCAGCGGGATCATCACCGCGGCGATGTCGCCGTCAGCTGGATTGCTGTCGGTGTCGATCGGGCCAGGCTGGATGTTGTTCACCATCGCCCTCGGCCCCAGTTCCCGGGCCAGCGCCCGGGTGAAACCGCCGATGGCCGCCTTGGTGAGGGAGTACGTCGTGCCGTTCGGAATAGGCATCCGCTCGGCGAAGACGCTGCCGATCGAGACGATCCGGCCGCCGTCCCCCATGTGCCGCAGCGCCTCCTGGGTGGCCCGAACACCGAGCGCATGTTCACCGCTGACGGACTGGTCGAAGTCGTCGACGGTGAGCTGCTCGAACGGTCCGAAGGGACCCGCCGCCGGCGTCACCAGGATGTCCAGGCGGCCGAAGGCTTCCACGGTGCCGTTGACGGCGGTGCGGACCGCTTCCGCGTCCGCCGCGTCGGCCGCGATGGCGACCGCCCTGCCCCCTTCGGCCGTGATGCCCTCGACGACCTTGTCCGCGTGGTCGGGAGACGAGTTGTACGTGATCACCACGGCCGCGCCCTCCCGGGCCAGGCGTCGGGCGATGGCCGCGCCGATGCCGCGGCTCGCGCCGGTGACTAAGGTGACTTGCCGCCGAGCTGCCCGCTCACGGTGGTGGCGGTCATTCACTTCACCTCGAACTTCGAGGCGTTCTCGGCCAGCCAGTCGTCGAAGCTCTTCAGCGCCGGGTTGATCTCCCGCAGCCGGTTCAGATCACGGGCGCCGGTGAACTCCTGGTCGAAGTCGCCGTAGTACTGGAACATGTTGCCGAGCTCCTCGGCCAGCGGAATCTCAAGGGTGCGGAAGACGCCGTACGGGACGGACTGGAAGCGCACCTGCTCGCCCAGCGCCGCCGCCAGCTTCTCCGCGTACTGCGCACCGGTCAGATGGTCACCGGCCAGGCCGACGCTCTGGCCGATGAACGGCGCGCCACCCCTGAGGATGGCCAAGGCCGTCCGGCCGATGTCCGCCACGTCCACCCCGGCCAGCAGCTTGCCGTCCTCCATCGGCAGGCTCAGCGTCAGTACGCCGTCCTCGCCGCGCTGAGGGCCCAGGCCCTGCAGGAACCCCTGGAAGTAGAACGTCGTGTTCAGGAAAGTGGTCGGCACCCCGGCCTGCCTGAACAGCTCATTGCCCTCACCCTTGATATCGAAGTGCGGCACGTTGTACTTCTCCTGCAGGACCGGCATACGGCCGTCCTCCAGCGGCAGCAGCTCGCGGGTGTCCTCCAGCGTCGACCAGACCACATGACTCAGCCCCGCCGCCTTGGCGGCCCGGGCCAGAACCTCGATCTCCTCCCTCTCCTTCGCCGCCGAACCATGCGCCCAGAAATTGGTGACGAGGAAAGCGCCATAGGCACCCTCGAACGCCTTGTGCACAGTCGGCTCGTCGCCGAAGTCCGCCCGCACGACCTCAGCCCCCAGCTCGGCGAGCTCCCTGGCCGCCGGCGAGTCAGGGTTCCGGGTGAGCGCGCGCACCGTGAAACCCGACCCCGGATCGGCCAGGATCGCCCGCGCGGCACCACCGCCCTGTGCGCCCGTTGCTCCAGCGACCGCGATGACCTTCTTGTTACTCATGGCAGCTTTCCTGTCAGAAGAGAGCGTCTCGTTGATGCGTCAACCGACCATATCGTAAATAGGTTGATGCATCAACCGCAGAGGCGCGATCGAGCCATGCTCGTTTCGAGGTTTCCGCGGCAATGGGCGCGAGTGCCCACGAGCGGGTCATCCAGCTTGACGAAAATCAAGCAGCGACGTCATGCGGGGCTGCAGTCAGCCACCGACCCCGCGGCGCATTGCTATTCACATCGACGAAGGCGCGCCAGACGCGCTGTTCGGACAGGCCGGGTCAGCGTGCTTTCACCTTCACGCGAACCAACTTGGACCGATGGTTGACGCATCATCTATGATGCGTAATGGTTGAAACATCAACGGAACGGGGCGCACAAGTACTCCCGCGTTCCACGCACTGGAGGAGATCCCGTGAGCGAGCTCCCGAAGACCGGCCTGGACGCCCTGCTGACCCCCGAGGAGAGCGTCCTGGTGCTGATCGACCACCAGCCGTTCCAGTTCGCCAACCTGCACAGCCACGAGCCGACGATGATCGTCAACAACTTCGTCGGGCTGGCCAAGACCGCCAAGGCATACGGCGTCCCGACGATCCTGACCACGGTCATGGAGGAGCGCGGCGGCCTCATCATCCAGGGCCTCCAGGACGTCTTCCCCGACCAGAAGCCGATCAACAGAACGACCCTCAACAGCTGGGAGGACCAGCGCGTGGTGGACGCCGTCAAGGCGACCGGGCGCAAGAAGCTGATCATCGCCGGCCTGTACACCGAAATCTGCGTGGCCTTCCCCGCTCTGCAGGCGGCCGGCGAGGGCTACGACGTCTACGTCGTCACCGACGCCTCCGGAGGCGTGTCGGCCGAGGCCCACGACATGGCCGTACGCCGCATGGTCCAGGCAGGCATCACCCCGATCACGTGGATGGCCGTCCTCGCCGAGTTGCAGCGCGACTGGGCCCGCACGGACCTCGTCGCGCCCCAGGACCTGGCGACCCTCATGGGCTACGCCGGCGGCGCCGGTGTCGCGTTCGCCTGGGAGATGCAACTCCTCAACACCCCCGTCCCCAACGAGAGCACCCCCGGGATGTAAGGGGGGGCGGACCGACACCACGGGGCGGCACCAGCGCCGGTGCCGCCCGTGCCCGGGCGCCGAGACTTTCACGCATCCCTCCCCGCGCGGCTCCGCCGATGGCGCGGCGCCAGGGGCCACCGACCGGAGAGAGGCACCCCTGTTCCGCTCTGTTCCGCGGGGCACCGGAACACACCTGCTCAGTCCCTCGATCCAGAAGGCTTCCGCCATGACAACCGCGCCCACCATCCCTCCTGTTGTCCCTCTGGTCCCTCCCAAGCTGATCGCGACGGACCTTGACGGCACGCTGCTGCGCAGCGACGGAACGCTGTCGGACCGCACCCGGGCCGCCCTGACGGCAGCCGAGCAGGCCGGGATCCGCGTGGTGCTGGTCACGGGCCGCCCGCCGCGCTCCGTACCGGAGTTGCTGGCCGCCATCGGACCGCATTTCGTCATCGCCGCCAACGGCGCGGCCGTCCACGCCCCTGACGGAACCCTGGCGCACGTGTCCCCGATCCGGCCCCTGGCGGCCACCCGGCTCATCACCCGCGTGCGCACGGCGCTGCCCGGCGCCGCTTTCGCCGTCGAGTACGACGGGGACTTCGGCCACGAACTGGCCTACCCGACCTGGTCGTTCGGTGAGGAAGCCGCCCAACCGGTCGGCACCGCCGGGGAACTCCTCACCCGTATCCCGGGCAGGCCGGTGCTGAAGATCCTCGCCTACCACCCGACTCTTCCACTCGACGACTTCTACGAGCGAGCTCGGCGCACCGCGGGCAGCAACGCCGAGACCACCTACTCCACCGGACTGTCGCTGGTGGAGTTCAGCGCCCCCCGCGTCACCAAAGCCACCACCCTTCTTGCGTGGAGCGGCCGGCTCGGCGTCGGCAGCGGGGAGATCGCCGCCTTCGGCGACATGCCCAACGACCTGCCCATGCTCACCGCGGTGGGTCACTCGTACGCCATGGCCAACGCCCATCCGGACGTCCTGCGGAACGCACGCCATCGCGCCCCCGCCAACGACGAGGACGGCGTCGCACAGGTACTGGAACGGTTCGTCGACACACTCCTGCGCCGGCCGTCCCCGCACCTCCGTGCACCGACCGTCCGGGACGGCTCCGACGACCCCACCGACGCGCTCGGCTGACGCCCGCGGGAGCCTCCCCCAAGTCCCACCGCGCCCACCGCGCGATGAAGTGTCTGGAGGCAGCACATATGCTCCGGCGGCATCTGAGCCGGACGCGGGTGGCAGCGATATCAATGTGGAGGGCTTCGACGACACCCCCCCATACCGCCCATGTGTCTCCCTTAGCCGGCCACGCCACAGAACTTGACCGAACAGGCAGGCGAATGCCCGGGATCGGGCAGCGTGCGGCTTCATCTCGGCAGGCGCGGGGCGTTCCGGCCCTCTTCATCGCGGCACGCCGGGCAGCCCCGCAGCCATGTCTCCCAGGAGGGGCCCGCGCGCTTTCCGACGCATATCACCCGCTCGGCTCCGTAGGCGGAGCCGCTCTTCGCGGTCAACATCCACCAGAACACGCTGCGGCTGCGGCTGCGGCGGGCCGAACAGCTCTTCGGGGTGTCGCTCGCCGATCCGACGCGGCGCCTCCTGCTGGCGCTGGAACTCACCGCCCTGGCACGACCGTAGTGTCGGATCGCACAGCGCAGGACCGCTTTCCATGGCGGCCACGATATTGGCCCGCCGGGCGCTCGGGCCACATGCTCCTGCACACCGAGGCACGCCTCCCCGCAGCGGCGATGCCCATGGAGCAATCAAGGAGCACGGCATTGACCGTTCTGGACGCCCCTACGAGCACGAAGAAGCCCGCGGGCATGAGTGATGCGGAGTGGCAGGCGCGGCTCGAGCTGGCCGCGTGCTACCGGATCTTCGACCATCTCGGCTGGGTCGAGATGATCTTCAACCACATCACCGTGCGAGTGCCCGGCGAGGAAGGGCATCTTCTGATCAACCCGTTCGGCCTGACGTACGACGAGGTCACCGCCTCGAACCTGGTGAAGATCGACCTCGACGGAAACATCCTGTCGGACTCCGACTGGCCCATCAACGAGGCGGGACTGCTGATCCACTCGGTGGTCCACGCCAACCGGCCCGACGCGCACTGCGTGATGCACACCCACACCACCGCGGGCACCGGAGTCGCCTGCCTGCGCGGCGGACTGGACCCGGACAACTTCTACGCCGCCCAACTGCACGACATGGTCGCCTACCACGACTTCGAGGGCATCACCGTCGACCCCGAGGAGCAGCCACGGCTGGTGGCCAACCTCGGCGACCGCAACCTGATGATGCTGCGCAACCACGGCCTGCTGGCCTTGG
This sequence comes from Streptomyces sp. 2A115, assembly GCF_052245575.1. Taxonomy (NCBI): domain Bacteria; kingdom Bacillati; phylum Actinomycetota; class Actinomycetes; order Kitasatosporales; family Streptomycetaceae; genus Streptomyces; species Streptomyces sp. 2A115. The sequence continues at coordinate 104,870 of NZ_JBQQCG010000032.1, forward strand.
GGCCGACCGTGCCCGCCGCGTTCGCCGCCCTGTGGACCCTGCAACGGGCCTGCGAGATGCAGCTCGCCGCCCAGTCGTCCGGGCAGCCGCTCATGCCGGTGACCCAGGAGGCCGCTGTGCGCTCGACCGCGGAGTCCTTCCAGATGGGCGACCGCACCCAGGCCGGCAGCACGCTGTTCGACGCGCTGCGCCGCAGGATCGACCGGATCGCCCCCGACTACGCCATCTGACACAACCCCGCCCCCCGTCCCCACCTTCTACCGCTCCCTCCCCGCTCCGGGTCAACGATGACCCGACGACGATCGGACTTGCCATGTCCCAACCCACACCGGCACGCGGCAGTCAGCACCGCACCGTCGCGCTCGCCGCCATGGCGGGCACCACCATCGAGTGGTACGACTTCTTCATCTACGCCCTGTCCACCGGTCTGGTCTTCAGCACGGTGTTCTTCGACGGGCTCGGCAAGGACTCGCTGATCATCTCGCTCGCGACCATCGGGATCAGCTTCTTCTTCCGGCCGGTCGGAGCCGCGCTCGCCGGCCACCTCGGTGACCGGCTCGGCCGCCGCGCCATGCTCATCGCGACCCTGCTGCTCATGGGCGTCGCCACCACCCTCATCGGCTTGCTGCCGACACAGAATTCCATCGGCACCGCCGCTCCCGTCATCCTCGTCCTGCTGCGGATCCTGCAGGGCCTGTCCGCCGGCGGCGAGTGGGGCGGCGCCGCGCTGATCTCCGTGGAACACGCGCCCACAGACCAGCGCGGCAGGTTCGGGGCCTACCCCCAGCTCGGAGCACCGCTGGGCCTGCTCCTGGCCAACGGTGTCCTCGCCTTGGTCACCGCCCTCACCACGGACGACCAGTTCCTCGCCTGGGGCTGGCGCATCCCGTTCCTGCTCAGCGTCGTCCTCGTCGCCGCCGGGTTCCTCATCCGCCGCAAGGTGGAAGAGAGCCCCGTCTACCAGGAGCTGAAGGAGTCCGGGAACCACGCACGCACCCCGCTCGCCACCCTGTTCAAGAACCACTGGCCGCTCGTCCTGGGGGGCGCGCTGCTCTTCGCCGCCAACAACGCCGTCGGCTACATGACCACCGGCGGCTACGTCCAGGCCTACTCGGTGAACCACCTCGACATGGACCCGACGACGATCCTGATCTGTGCGATGGTCGCCGCCGTGGGCTGGCTGGGCAGCACCATGGCCGGGGGCGTGCTGTCCGACCGGTTCGGCCGCCTGCGCGTCTACCGCATCGGCTTCGTCATCCAGCTCGCCTGGCTGTTCCCGTTCTTCGCACTGCTCAACACGGCGAACACCGGCCTCGTCGTCCTTGCGCTCCTCCTCTACAGCATCGGCCTCGGACTCACCTACGGGCCGCAGGCCGCACTGTTCTCGGAGATGTACCCCACCGCCGTCCGGTACAGCGGCGCGGCACTGTCCTACGCCATCGGAGCCGTCCTCGGCGGCGCCTTCGCCCCCATGATCGCCGAGGCCCTGCAGTCCAGCACCGGCACCGTGTACTCCGTCGGCGTCTACCTCGCGGCAATCACCGTGGTCGGACTCGTCGTCACCTTCTTTCTGAAAGAACGCAAGGGCGTCCCCCTCAGCGACGCGGAGGCCGGCGAGCAGGACAAGCGGGCGACCGTGACCGCCTGAGGAACCGCTGACCAGCCAGAAAGACGAACCGGACACCACGGCCGGCCATCACAGGCAGCACACGGATACCCCACCGAACGTGGCGCCCCGGCCCGCAGGGCGGGGGCGCCACGCCCTTGTCGCACCCACCGATCCCCCGATCCCCGTTCCCACCAAGGAGCCATCCACATGAACGACCCGAAGGCCGACACGACCCGCCAGGCACCCTCCGGGGACCACGGCCAAAGCGCCCTCACGCGCCGCCGCTTCTGGCAGCTCGGCGCCGCCGCCGCGGTCACCGCCGGTGCGGCGTCTCTGTTACAGGGGCGCGCCGCCGACGCCACGACCGCCACGACCGCACAGGACTACTTCGACAAGGCTGCCGAACTGGCCGGTGACGACCCGGTACTCAAGAGCATCGTCAACGCACTCACCGCCGGCTTCACCCCTCCCCGGCCACCCGCTCCCGCGCCGCTCAAGATCTTCGACAACATCGCGGTGCTCAGCGCCGGTTTCGTGAACGCCACGGCGATCCTCACCCCCCGGGGCATCATCCTCATCGACGCCCTCAACACACCGGAGGAGGCCGAGCAGATCCTCGTCCCCGGCCTGCGCGAGCTGGGAGCCGACCCCTCGACGATCAAGTACGTCGTCGTCACCCATGCCCACGGCGACCACTTCGGCGGCGCCCAGTACCTCGCCGACCAGTACGGCACCCGGGTCATGATGGCCCCGGCCGACTGGGACCTCCTCGCCGCCACGTCCCCGGCCAACGCGCCCACCCGTGACCTGGACATCACCGACGGCCAGAAGCTGACCCTGGGCGACACCACGGTCAGGCTCCACCACACGCCGGGCCACACACGCGGCAGCGTCTCACCGATCTTCCCCGTCCGCCGGCAGGGCGGCGCGCACACCGCGATGCTGTGGGGCGGGACCAACCCGCCCACCCGCACCGCGGACAAGGAGACCTACCTCTCCTCCCTCCAGACCTTCAGGATCCGGATGAAGCGGGCCGGGGTCGACATCGAGCTGAGCAACCACGCGTTCTGCGACTACGGTCTGGAACGCATGGCAGAGCTGCGCTCCGCGCCCGGCAGTTCCGACAACCCCTTCGTCCTGGGCACCTCCGGGACACAGCTCTTCATGGGGGTCATGGAGAACATGCTGCGCGGCCGCATCGCCCAGGACCAGGAGGCGGCCTCCGGCACGTCGGCGGCATCGGCCGCGACGACCGCAGCCCATACGGCGGGCTGCGGCTGCTGAGAGCCGCAGCTCCCCGCGCCGACCTCGAAGCGGCTCATGCGGAAGCTGATGACCAGCTTCCGCCTCGCTTGGTTCGCCACGGCGGTCCGGTGGCAGGAGTCGGTCGACACGGCGACTGAGCGCGCCGTCCTCGCTGTCGGGGCCACCCAACTCCGTGATCAGCTCTCAGCGGCTGGTACCCACGTCGTTCCTCTCCGCGGGGTGCCATTGCCGGACGGCGAACGAAGGCACATGTAGTTGAGCGTGATGCGCGGCCGTTGGGCTCGGCGCTGCCGAACTCAGCAGGGTCGGGGGCTGGAAGCGGAGCATCAGCCCCGCGACTCGAAGAAGTCGGTGCGCTGCGGCAGTTCCAGGTTGGCAGTGACCGGCGGGACGTGACACCTCGAAGGCCGAGCTGGTCTGCGCCATGCCGAAGCCGTAAATCGGCTGCGGCGAAGCTGGTAGGGCCCTACCCCGGTCAGGGGCCCTGCCCTTTACGGGTCCTCGCAACGGTGATCGGTGAGCCCACCCGCGGTGTTGCGTTCCCTATATTTCCTATCGACTTACTAGGAAACGGTTGACGACACCCCAACAGGTGCGCAGGATGAAGCACATGTCCCACACGCAGCAACGACTCGTTCGTCGTCGGCATGTCGACTTTGGTCACGTCGTCAGCGCCGCCTGCTGTCGCGTGTAGGGCACGCGGCTCACACGTTGCGCGTGCCGCGCTGCTCCTTCCCCCTCCTCCCAGGTGATCAGGCGATCCCACCCACTGCGCCTGATGGCCGACGCACTCCTGAAGGACGATCGCCATGACCACGGCCCTTCCGGCCCACGCCACTCCATCGGATTCGCCACTCCCCGACGTCCATCTCCGCCTCGTGGGCGACACCGCGCAGGGCGGCGGCGAGGGACACGGTTCCGCTCCCCTCGTCGGCTATCTCGTGTTCGTCCCCGAGGGCACCGATCCCGCCCAGCTCTTCGCCAAGGACGTGACACGGCCGGAGATCCGACCAGTCGCCTACATGGACTCAACTCCCGTGCAGCAGACGGGAGGCGGCGTCGTCCGCATCGATCCCGCCCGACATGTCGCAGAAGTGGACGGACGCGAACTCGACCTCACCTACCTGGAGTTCGCGCTGCTGGCCCATCTCGTTCAGCATCCCCACCGTGTGCATTCGCGCGAGCAGTTGATGGCCGGCATCTGGGGCTACGACCACATCGGCGACGGCCGCACCGTGGATGTCCACATCGCGCGGCTGCGTCGCAAGCTGGGCACGGCTCACCGGCACCGGATCGTCACCGTACGGCGCATGGGTTACAGGTACGTGCCCGACCAGCAAGAAAGCCCCAACACCGCACCGTGCCGCCAACCTTGAGGAGACCACCGCCATGGGCGTTGCCACTGCGCCGTCCGGCCCCGCCTCGGAATCCGACCGGACCGGGCCCGGCCATGCCCACTGGCTGCGCGTGGCCCGCGAGACGGCGGATGACCTGGCCACGGATGCGGTGGCCAGGGAGCAGGCAGGCAAGGCTCCGTTCGACGAGGTGTCCCGACTGCGTGAGGCGGGACTGCTGACGCTCCTCATACCGGCCGAGTCCGGGGGAGGCGGCGCGGACTGGCCCACGGCCTACGCCGTCGTCCGGGAGATCGCCGGCGCCGACGGCGCAATCGGGCAACTGCTCGGCTGTCACTACTTCCTGTCGTGGAGCACCCGGTTCATCGCCGAGCCCGCTCTCGCTACTCAGGCCGAGGGGCAGTCCGCGGCGGAGCCGTGGTGCTGGGGTGGTGGTTTCGCCCGTCAAGGGCCGCCTCTGACGCTGGCCAGGACAACCGGCGGCTATGTGCTCGACGGTCGGCAGAGTTACGCCACCGGGGTGCTGGTCGCCGACCGCCTCGTCGTGCGGGCCGCACGGGCCGACACCGGCGTTCCACTCGCTGTCGTCGTCGATCCCACCCGTCACGGCGTGGCGGTCGACGGTGACGCCGACACCTTCGGCCAACGGCTGGCGGCCGGCGGGAGCGTGGAGTTCGACGCCGTGCCGGTCGCCGCCAGCGACGTACTCGGCTCCCTGCCCGTGGACGAGGATGACCTGTCACCCCGGGCCTCTCTGGTATCGCCGGTCGGGCGTCTCCTCTCCGTCCAGCTCTGTCTCGGCATGGCCGAGGGAGTGCTCGCCGAAGCCCGTGAGTACAGCAGGGCCGGCCACTCGCCCTGGCACCCCGCCTGGCCGGTCGGCTCTCCCCAGGACCCACACGTGCTGACCGCCTACGGAGAACTCACAGTCCTCACCCGCTCCGCGTCCGCACTCACCGATCAAGCACTGGGCGCCGTGCACGGCGGGCTGGCACGCGGTGAAAACCTCACCTACGACGAGTACGCGGAGATCTCGGTCCTCGTGGCCATGGCCGAAGCCGCCGCCTCCAGGGCTGCCCAGGAGTCCACCGCCCGCGTCCTCGATGTCATCGGCACCCACTCCGCGTCCTCGCGGCTGGGCTTCGACCGCTTCTGGCGCAATGCCCGGACCCACACCCTGTACGAGCCCGTCGCCCACCGGCTCCGCGATGTCGGGGACTACTTCCTCAACGGTGCGCACCCTCCGTTCGTCCTGCCGGTCTGACCGTCATCGGCGGCTTCGCCCAGAGCGTCGTCGGCCTCGGCCCCTCCGACTCCCGCGACCTGCTGCGCATCTTCCAGTCGTACGTCACCCGCCCGGAGAACATCGTTCGCGTGGCCTGGACACCGGGCGACCTCGTCCTGTTCGACAACCGCATCACCCAGCACTACGCACCCGACGACTACGGCGACCTGCCACGCCTGCTGCACCGGGTGACCGTCGCGGGCGACACCCCCGCCGGGGTCGACGGCGCCCTCAGCCACGTCGTCGAGGGCGACGACGCCCCCCACTACACCCCCGCCGCGGCCTGAGCCGCGCAGCCGCCGGGCAGGGGCAGGTATCCATGCCCCTGCCCGGCGGCCCGCCCGAAGCGGACACCGACCGAAGCCATACGGGATAATGCACACATGCGGATCTCAGCCAGGGCGGACTACGCGGTACGTGCCGCACTGCAACTCGCCGCGTCACGGGATGACGGGCCACTGAAGGCCGAGGCCATCGCCGACGCCCAGGGCATCCCGCACAAATTCCTCGAAGGCATCCTGAACGACATGCGCCGGGGCGGTCTCGTCCTCAGCCAGCGCGGCGGCAACGGCGGCTACCGACTGGCCAAGCCCGCCGAGTCCATCAGCATCGCGGACGTCATCCGCGTCGTGGACGGACCGCTGGTCTCGGTGCGCGGGGTCCGGCCGCCGGACCTCTCCTACACCGGTCCCGCCGAGTCGCTACTCCCTCTGTGGATCGCGCTGCGGTCCAATGTGCGCGAGATCCTCGAGGGCGTGTCGCTCGCCGATGTCGCATCGGCCCAACTGCCCGCCGACGTATCCGCATTGACCGACGCTCCGGGAGCCTGGGTAAACCCCTGACACGCTGGACCGTCGACCGAACATCTCAAATGGCGAGATAGTCGCGTCCACCATATGAACTCCCTCTTGGGGTGGGCGAATCCTTCTGCCACGATCCCTATCAACCAGGTAGGAAAACTAGGGATCTGTGGGGTGGCCATGAGAACGCTCAACCGCGCAGACCGGTCGCTCCCCCTGCTGACCTCGCGTCGCCACATCGATTTCGGCCATACGTCCAGCGCCATCTGTCGGCCCGCCTGAGACCGTCCGCGGAACTTCCTTCGGACGGCAGCGCCACCCGCGTCTTCCCATCACCGCGTTACCTCCGCTCCCGAACCCGCGACAGCATTCCCGCCGCCGAGGGCCGGCGAGGGCCGGCGAGTGGAGTGCCGGAGGACGCCCATGGGCTTCACGCCTCGCACTTTCCGCATCTCCCTGATCAACCCATTCCCTGAGAGGACACCTCCGTGTCTGCCGCAAGACCGCTCACCACTCTGCGCACCATCGCCGTCATAACAGCGCTCCCCCTGCTGCTGACCGCCTGCGGCTACGGTGCCGAGTCCACCGATGACGACAAGCAGACCGGGGTGGCGGCGGACGCCAAGAAGCTCTCCGTCGACGAAGTGAAGATCGGCTACTTCCCCAACCTGACGCACGCCACCGCTCTGGTGGGCGTCCAGGAGGGTCTGCTCCAGAAGGAACTCGGCGGCACCACGATCAAGGCCTCCACCTTCAACGCCGGCCCTTCCGAGATCGAGGCGCTGAACGCCGGCTCCATCGACATCGGATGGATCGGTCCGTCCCCCGCCATCAACGGCTACACCAAGTCCGAGGGCAAGAACCTGCGCATCATCAGCGGGTCCGCCTCCGGCGGTGTGAAGCTCGTCGTCAACCCGGACAAGATCAAGTCCCTGGACGACGTCAAGGGCAAGAAGATCGCGACTCCGCAGCTCGGCAACACCCAGGACGTGGCGTTCCTCAACTGGATCGCGGAGAAGGGCTGGAAGGTCGACGCGGAGAGCGGCGGGGGTGACGTCTCCGTCGTCCGTACGGACAACAAGATCACCCCGGACGCCTTCAAGGCCGGTTCCGTCGACGGCGCCTGGGTGCCGGAGCCGACCGCGTCCAAGCTGGTCGCCGAGGGCGGAAAGGTGCTGCTGGACGAGGCCGACCTGTGGCCGGACAAGAAGTTCGTGATCACGAACATCATCGTGTCGCAGTCGTTCCTGAAGGAGCACCCGGACGTCGTCGAGGCGGTGCTGCGCGGCTCGGTGAAGACCAATGAGTGGATCAACGCCAACCCGGAGGACGCCAAGGCGTCCGCCAACGCCGCCCTCAAGAAGGAGTCAGGCAAGGCGTTGCCCGCCGAGGTCATCGACCCGGCCTGGGAGTCCATCACCTTCCTCGACGACCCGCTGGCCGCCACCCTCAACACCGAGGCGGAGCACGCGGTGAAGGCCGGTCTGCTGGAGGAGCCCAATCTGAAGGGCATCTACGACCTCGCCCCGCTCAACAAGGTCCTCAAGGCCGATGGCGAGGACGAGGTCGACGACGCCGGTCTCGGCGCCGAGTAACGACAAACCGGGCCCGATGAGTTCCCAGGAGGTGACGACCATGGCCAACACGATCATCCAGGCTGCCGAGGACGCCACGGCGGTGACGTACGCCGCCCGTATCGAGCATGTCTCGAAGTCCTTCCCCGCGCCGGGCACGCCCGGCGGACAGCAGCTCGTGCTGGACGACATCACGCTCGATGTCGCACCGGGCGAGTTCGTCACCCTCCTGGGGGCCTCCGGCTGCGGCAAGTCCACCCTGCTCAACCTGGTCGCGGGGCTGGACCTGCCGTCCGCCGGCTCGATCGGCACGGCCGGTCGGCCCGCCCTGCTGTTCCAGGAGCACGCGCTGTTCCCGTGGCTGACCGCGGGCAAGAACATCGAGCTCGCGCTGAAGCTGCGCGGGGTCGCCAAGCCGGAGCGTCGGCAGGAGGCGGACCGGCTGCTGGAACTCGTACGGCTGAAGGGCGCGTACGGCAAGCGGGTGCACGAACTGTCGGGCGGCATGCGGCAGCGCGTGGCCCTGGCCCGTGCGCTGGCCCAGGACAGTCGGCTGCTGCTGATGGACGAGCCGTTCGCCGCGCTCGACGCGATCACCCGTGACGTACTGCACGACGAACTGACCCGCATCTGGCATGAGACGGGACTGTCGGTGCTGTTCGTCACGCACAACGTGCGGGAGGCGGTGAAGCTGGCGCAGCGGGTGGTGCTGCTGTCCTCGCGGCCGGGGCGGATCGCCCGGGAGTGGACGGTCGGCATTCCGCAGCCGCGCCGCATCGAGGACAGCGCGGTCGCCGACCTGTCCGTCGAAATCACCGACGAACTGCGTGAGGAGATCCGCCGCCATGGCCAGCACTGACACGGGCGCCGACAGCAAGAACGGCGGCTCTCCGGCAGCCGGGGAGCCCCAGGACTCGCACGATCTGGCGGGACTGGAGGCCGGGCTCGACGCGCTGGACGCGGTGCAGGTCCGCCGTACGCCACTGCGCGAGACCCTGATACGCAAGGTGCTGCCGCCGGTCACCGCAGTCGCGCTGGTGCTGGTTGTCTGGCAGCTGCTGGTGTGGGCCGAGGCCGCCCCGGCCTACAAGCTGCCCTCACCGTCCGCGGTGTGGGACGAGGTGACCGACGCCTGGCTCCAGGGCACCCTCCTCGAATACATCTGGACCTCCGTCTCGCGCGGCCTGATCGGCTTCCTGATGGCACTCGCCATCGGTACGCCGCTCGGCCTGTTGGTTGCCCGGGTGAAGTTCGTCCGGGCGGCCCTCGGCCCCATCCTGTCCGGTCTGCAGTCGCTGCCGTCGGTGGCCTGGGTGCCGCCCGCCGTGCTCTGGCTGGGCCTGAACGACTCGATGATGTACGCCGTGATCCTGCTCGGCGCGGTCCCGTCCATCGCCAACGGCCTTGTCGCGGGCATCGATCAGATCCCCCCGCTGTTCCTGCGCGCCGGACGGACGCTGGGCGCGACCGGGCTGCGCGAGGCCTGGCACATCGTGATGCCCGGGGCTCTCCCCGGCTACCTGGCGGGGCTGAAGCAGGGCTGGGCGTTCTCCTGGCGGTCGCTGATGGCCGCCGAGATCATCGCCTCCTCGCCCGATCTGGGCGTCGGTCTCGGCCAGTTGCTGGAGAACGGGCGGAACAACTCCAGCATGTCGCAGGTGTTCCTGGCCATCTTCCTGATCCTGCTCGTCGGCATCGCCATCGATCTGCTGATCTTCAGCCCGCTGGAGCGGCGGGTGCTGCGCAGCCGGGGCCTGCTGGTCACCCGCTGAACGAACGGATCGCGATCGACACGGGATGCGCGTCCCACCCCGCCGCACACCCGGCACACAGCAGCAGCGGGGGGGGGGGGGGGGGGGGG
>NZ_JBQQCG010000033.1:0-112480 GCF_052245575.1 Streptomyces sp. 2A115
GGCGGTTGGAGGTGCCGGCCACCGTGTTCATGACGGGACGGTGGGCCGAGGAGTACCCCGGGGAAGCGCGGGCCATCGGGCGCGACCCCCTCTTCGAGGTCGCGAACCACTCGTACAGCCATTACGCCTTCACCAACGACTGCTACGGCCTGCCGACCGTCCCCGAGGCGCGGATGCGGGCGGACGTGGAGCGGGCGTTCGCCACGTTCCGGAAGGCGGGCGTGGACCGTCCCATGCCGTACTTCCGCTTCCCCGGCGGGTGTTACGACCGGCGCGCACTGCGGGCGCTGAGCTCGGCCGGTGTGACGGCCGTGCAGTGGGACGTCGTGAGCGGAGACGCCTTCGCGACGGACGCGGACGCCGTGACGCGCGAGGTACTCGACGGAGTGCGGCCGGGGTCGGTGGTCGTCATGCACTGCACACGGAGCGCGGCGCCGACGACCGAGGAGGCCGTCCGGACGATCGTTCCCGAGCTGCGGAAACGCGGGTTTCGCTTCGTGAAGGTGTCAGAGATGATCGGGGCAGCGTCCGGTCAGGGGCGGCCTACCCTGGAACCATGAGCGACTACTGCGGCACCGACGACCCAGCGCCTTCGTCGACCCAGGCGGCTCAGCCGACCCAGGCGGGCCAAGCGGGCCAAGCGGGCCAAGCGGGCCAAGCCAAGACTGAGGGTCCGCCCTTCGCGGAGTGCGTGCTGTGCCAAAAGCCCACCGAGTACCCGGAGTCGTACAGGGGGATCACGCTCTGTCCCGTCTGCGAGTGGCAGGAGGCGCAGCGCACGGCCTGCTCCGGGTGAAGGCTCCGGGCGGAGGCAGGTCAGCCCCGTCGCGACGTGAGCGCGCAGGCCACGCCGACCGCGCCCGCCGCCAGCGCCCCCGCCGCGAGCAGCGGCAGCACCGGTGCCGGTACGGCCCCGGCCCGCGACCCCGACCCCAGGTCGGTGATCGCCGCGCGGGCCGGTGACCCCGTCACCACCAGCGCCAGCACCGCCGCGAGCAGCATCGCCGGTACCGCCCGGCCCGTGGACCGCAGCAGCGGCCACGTCGTCAGGGTGCCGGGGGTCAGCGTCAGGTCGACGCCTCGCAGGACCCATGGACCGCCGCCGAGTCCGTAGCGGCGGCCGACCCCCTCAAGCCGTAACTCGCGATTCATGCGGCCCATCCTCGCGCGGACATTCGGCCGCGCGCAGAGGAGCGGACATTCGGCCGCGCGCAGAGGAGCGGACATTCGGCCGCGCGCAGAGGAACCGAGCAGACGAGCCAGGCAACAGACCGAGCAACGAACCGCGCAGACGAACCGCGCAGACGAACCCCGCAGAGCGCCGATCTTCCGCCTGGCAGACTGGAGGACGTGAGCAGTGACCAGACGACCGCCTCCGGCGCCGAGAGCGAAACCGACGCCAGTGCCGACACCCACACCAGTGCCGGTGTCAGTGCCGGTGCCGGTGCCGGTGACACCCCGCAGGACAGCCCCTTCCGCCACGAGACGACCGCCCGCGACGAGGCACCGCAGTTCGTGCTGCCGCTCGTCGTCCGCATCGAGCGGAACGAGCCCCCGGCCCGTACGGACGCGCTGGAGACCGCGGCCCGCGCCGTCCTGGTGATCCTCAGCGACGAACGGTCGCTCGGAGACGGGGAGTGGGCGCAGGCCGTGCGGGACTGGCAGGACGCCCGGATCCGCAAGGTCGTACGGCGGGCACGCGGTGCCGAGTGGCGGCGGGCCGAGGCGCTGTCCGGCATCACCGTCACCGGAAAATCGGCCGAGGTCCGCGTCTTCCCGCCGGTCCCTCTGGACGGCTGGCCCAAGGACCTGGCCCGCCTCCAGGTCTCCGGCACCGACCTCGACGACCCGGAGCCGCCGGTGGACGCGGACCCCTCGGTCCCCGTGCTGTGGCTGAGCCCGTACCTGGACATGACGGCAGGCAAGGAGATGGCCCAGTCGGGCCACGGCGCCCAACTGGCATGGTGGGAGCTGTCGGACGAGGAGCGTACGGCGTGGCGCGAGGCGGGTTTCCCGCTCGCCGTCCGTACCGCCGACCCCGACCGCTGGGCCCAACTCACCACGAGCGGGCTGCCGTTGGTCCGCGACGCGGGCTTCACGGAGATCGCCCCCGGGAAAACTCTCGTAGTCGAAGGGCATCACCGCGTCGGTTCTCTGCCGGGCCCACGACGCCAGTGACCGGCTGTTGTGCTTGAGCATGCGGTGCCTGACTGGTCACGCATGGGTTGTCCGACCCATGCGGTCGTGTCGGCCGGATTGGGCCGTTCACCCGACGCCGCGTGTGCGGGACTGGCACCAGGCTGAGCGCCAGCTGCTCGGCCGGTGGTCTGTTGGCCGGCCTCGCACCGAACCCGCCGGTGTCACGCGCGCCGCGGCGAGCAGCGCGGTGTGTGCGCTGCCGGCCGCGTGGAGCCGCCGCAGGGCCCTGGTATCGGACTACGACCGGCGGTCGGTGCCACCGTCGGGGGTGGCGCGGGCCAGGCCCGTCCGGTAGGCGATGACGACGAGTTGCGCCCGGTCGCGGGCCTCCAGCTTCGTCATGGCGCGGTGCACGTGGGCGCGGACGGTGAAGGGGCTGAGGAACATCCGCTCGGCGATCTCCTGGTTGGACAGGCCGGTCGCGACCAGAGCCACCATCTCGCGTTCGCGCGGGGTGAGCACGGCGAGTTGTTCGGCATGGCGCGGCGGGGCGTTGTCCGGTGTGGCCAGGAAACGGGCGACCAGGGAGCGGGTCGCGGCGGGGGACAGAAGGGTGTCGCCCTCGGCGATCGTACGGACGGCGTCCGCCAGGTCCTCGGCCCCGATGCCCTTGCCGATGAAGCCGCCGGCCCCCGCGCGCAGCGCCTGAGCGACGTACTCGTCGGTCTCGTACGTGGTGAGGATCAGGATGCGGCTGGCACGCAGTTCCGGGTCCGCGCAGATCTCCGATGTGGCGGTGAGACCGTCCACCTCGGGCATACGGATGTCCATGATCACCACGTCCGGGCGCAGTTCCCGGGTGAGTCTCACCGCCTCCCTGCCGTCACCGGCCTCGCCGACCACGGTGATGTCGTCGGTGCTGTCGAGGAGCATCCGGAAGGCACCGCGGAGCAGGGCCTGGTCGTCCGCGAGCAGCACCCTGAGCGTCACGGCGCATCCCCGGCCTCTCGGTCGCCCGTCCGTCCGTCGCCTGTCGCTTCGTCGGCCATCCGTCCCTCATCGGTGGTTGTCGCTCCGTCAGTCCTCCGCGTCGTGTCCTTGGCGGGCGGGAGGGGCAGCTGGGTGGAGACGAGGAAGCCGCCCTCCGGGCGCCTGCCCGCGGAGAGGTGTCCCCCGACCGCGGTGGCACGTTCACGCATCCCGATCAGACCGTAACCGGGCGGACGGTTCCCCACCGTGGGCGCACTCGGTCCCGTCGACGCGGTCTGCGCCGTACGGCCGCCCCCTCCGTCGTCGGCGACGGTGATCGTCACGCGATCGCGGTTCCAGGCGAGGCGCACCCGGGCGCTACCGGTACCGGCGTGCTTGGTCACGTTGGTCAGTGCCTCCTGGACGATGCGGAAGGCGGTGAGGTCCAGTCCCGGCGGCAGCGGCCTGGCCGTGCCCTCCTGATGTACCGACACCTCCAGACCCGCGCGGCGGAAGGAGTCGAGGAGCGTGGGAAGCCGGGACAGCCCGGGCGCCGGTTCGGCGGGCGCGGCCGCGTCCCCTGACTGACGCAGCAGACCGACCGTGGCCCGAAGGTCGTCGAGCGCGTCGCTGGTGGTCTCGACGAGTTCTTTCAGGCTCTTGCGGGTCTGCTCCGGGCGGGCGTCGAAGAGGTGGGCGGCGACCGTGGCCTGCGCGTTGGCCAGGGTGATCTGATGGGCCACGAGGTCGTGCAGTTCCCGGGCGATGCGCACCCGTTCCTCGGCCACTCTCCGGCGCGCCTCGCTGTCCCGGCTCTCCTCGGCCCGCCGGGCCCGCTCCTCCACGGCCGCCAGATAGGCCCGCCGGTTCTGCACCGAGTGAGCGAGCACGCCGGCCGCCATCGGGAACGCCACCACCGCTCCCATCCTGCTCGCGTCCTTCCACGAGAGGGCCCCGAACACGGGGGCGAAGGCGACCAGCAGTGCCCCGGAGGTGAGCGCCACCGCGCTCACCGCGTGCCGTTCGGTACGCACGGTGAGCGAGTAGGCGGTGATCACGGCGGGTGCCACGACGAGCGGGCTCAGCAGGAGGCCCAAGGCCGGCACCAGCACGCCACTCGCGGTCGTGACCGCCATGGCGATCAGGGGCGCCCGGTGCCGCACCGGCAGCGCGGCACAGGACACCACGGCGATGAAGTAGGCGGCGGCAGGCGGCGCTGACAGCCCGCGGCCGTCGTCCCGCAGCGCGCCGCCGAGCAGACAGAGCGCGAACGCCGTCGCCGTGATCGCTCCCTCCCGCCACCACATGCCGCGTGGTCGCGGGCCGCCGCCACCCCTGTTCGTCATGGCCGGCTCAGTTCCGGCCGCGGACGGGGAACCGCTGCACCGCTGTGTCCGGCTCGGTCGCGGAGGCCGGGACATGCCTGCTCAGTGCCTCACCCTCGATATCCACGTTCGGCAGCACGCGGTTCAGGATACGAGGCAGCCACCAGGCCCGGTGTCCGAGCAGTGCCAGGACCGCGGGCACGATCGCCATCCGGACCACGAAGGCGTCGAAGAGGACGGCGGAGGCCAGGCCGACGCCCATCGTCTGGATGGTCGGGCTGCTCATCCCGATGAATCCGGCGAACACACTGATCATGATGATCGCCGCCGCGGCCACCACACGTCCGCTGTGCCGGAAACCGTTGACGATCGCCTCGCCGGGGGACACGCCATGGACGTAGGCCTCCCGCATCCGGGTGAGGAGGAAGACCTCGTAGTCCATGGCGAGGCCGAACACTATGCCGATGATGAGAATCGGCATCAGCGACATGACCGGTCCGGTCTGCTCGATGCCGAGCAGGTCTGCCGCCCAGCCCCACTGGAAGACCGCGACGAGGACGCCGAAGGCGGCACCCACCGACAGCAGGAAGCCGAGCGCGGCCTTGACCGGCACCAGGACCGAGCGGAAGACCACCATCAGCAGGAGCACCGCCAGGCCGATGACCACGGTCAGATAGGGGATGAGGGCGTCGGACATGGCTTCGGAGATGTCGATGTTCATCGCGGTGGTGCCGGTCACCAGGATGCCTGCGCCGGTGTCGGCCTCGACGCCGGAGACCGCGCCCCGGATCGCGTGCACCAGGTCCTTGGTCTCGCCGCTGTTCGGCGCGGTCCGCGGGACGGCGGTGAGGACAGCCGTGTCCTTGGTCTCGCTGAGAACCGGGTCACCGACCGACGCGACCCCGTCGACTCCCCGGACGGTTTTGACGACCAGGTCCGTGGTGGCCCGGGGGTCCTCGGACCCCGAAGACGCCGCCGTGTCCACGACCACGGTCAGCGGGCCGTTGAAGCCGGGGCCGAAGCCTTCTGACAGCAGGTCGTAGGCACGGCGCTGGGTGGTCTCCACCGACTTGGACTCGTCTCCGGGCAGCCCGAGTTCGAGGCTCAGCGCCGGTAGGGCGACGGCCCCCAGACCGAGTCCGGCGATCAGCAGCACGGCCACCGGCCGACGCAGCACGAACCGCGCCCAGCGGGTGCCGAGCCCGGACCGGCCGGCCGCGGTGGGCACCGGGTGCGGGCGCTCGCTGCCAGGCCGGGTGGCCTTGCGGACACGGCGGGACAGTACCCGCCGGCCGAAGTAGCCGAACAGCGCGGGGACCAGGGTCAGTGCGACGAGTACGGCAAGGGCCACGGCGCCCGCGCCGCCCATGCCCATCTTGGTGAGTTCGGGGATTCCGACGACCCCGAGCCCGACCAGGGCGATGAAGACCGTCGCGCCGGCGAAGACGACCGCGGATCCGGCCGTGCCCACCGCCCGGCCGGCCGCCTCCTCCGGCTCGCTGCCCTGGGCGCGCTCGTCGCGGAAGCGGGAGGTGATGAAGAGTGCGTAGTCGATGCCGACCGCAAGGCCCAGCATCAGCGCCAGGATGGCGACGGTGGACGTCAGGCCCAGCGGAACGGCCAGCGCGGAGACCAGGCCGAAGGCGATGGCCACACCCACGAAGGCGGTCAGCAGCGACAGTCCGGCCGCGACCAGCGACCCGAGGGCGAGGACCAGCACCACCGCCGCCACCGCCACGCCGATGAGCTCAGTGGTACCGCCCGGTGCCTCTTCCGAGTCCAGGGCCGAGCCGCCGATCTCCACGGTCAGTCCCGCGTCCCGGGCCTGGCTCGCGGCGTCCTCGAGGGCGCTCTTCGTCGGCGCGGTCAGATCGACGGCGTCCGCGGTGTAGGTGATCGTGGAGTAGGCGATGGTGCCGTCCTCGCTGACAGCGCCGGTCTCATAGGGGTCGGTGGTCGACGCGACCTGATCGCCCCCGTCCAGCGAGCCGAGCGTGTCCTCGACTGCCGCCTTGTGCTCCCTGGCCGTCACCCGCTGCCCGTCCGGGGCCTGGAACACCAAGCGGGCCTCGGCACCCTGGGAGTTGCTCTCGGGGAAGCGGTCGTCCAGCAGGTCGAACGCCTCCTGCGACTCGGTACCGGGCATGGAGAGGTCCTCCTCCTCCCCGGCAGGCGCCATGGCGGCGGCGGCGACGGCCAGCAGCAGGGCACCCAGCCACAGACGAAGCACGAGTCGGCGCCGTCGGAAGGACCACCGTCCGACCCGGTAAAGAAATGTCGCCATTTGTTGATCACTCCAGACGCCGTAAGGCAAGGGGAATGCGTGAGATTTACGCGCCTCCAACACTTCCCTCCGGCGCCCCGCCGGGCATCGTCCTCCGCCGCCGTCTTCGCCTGGTGCACCCGGACCAGCCACTCACGTGTCCTGGTGCATACGCACTACAGGCCGACTTGGGTCTCGACGCCGGCTTGGGCTTCAACGGGGCCCAAGAAGCCCACGAGGGAACGGACAGGGAATCATGCAGGTGAGAGCGGAATGCAAGGTCCTACACCTGAACGAGATCGCGCGATGACACGGCTGGACGGCAGGATCGAACGGGGTGACCGCACAAGGCAGTTGGTGCTTCGCCGTACCGTCGACATCGCCTCCGTCGAGGGCTTGGAGGCGCTCTCGGTCGGCCGCCTCGCGCCCGAGCTGCGGCTCAGCAAGAGCGGGGTCTTCGCCTCTTCGGCTCGAAGCAGGAGCTGCAACTGGCCACCGTGAGCGAGGCCTCACGCGTCCAACTGGAGCAGATGATCAAGCCCGCGGCCGAAGTCCCGGCCGGGCGGACCGGGCGGATCCGCTGGGCGAAACGCTTCGGCTGCTTGGGCTTTCGCCCGTGGAGTGGCCGATCGGAACGGCCTCCGTCGACGATTGAACATCCCGGCCGTCCCGGCCGTATCTCCCCGCGCTGGCCAAGTAAACATTCTCGACGACCAGTTGTTTTCCCCGGGAGGCTCCTTTGCGTCGTATCAACGGTACGGCTCTCGTCATCGTGGCACTTGTCGGCACGCTCGGCGCACTCGCGTTCCCGGTGTGGTCGTACACCGACCGCGCGGGCACCGGAGAGGCGAACCTCGCAGCCGGGTCCGTACCGACGCGCTGGGGGCCGCTGTCCGCCGCCGACCGCGACCTGATCGTCCGGGTGCGGCTCGCCGGACTGTGGGAACTGCCCGCGGCGCAGCAGGCGCTCGAGCGTGCCCCCAGCGGGCCGATGAGGGAAGCGGCCGATCACCTGATCGTCGGTCACACCGACCTCGACAAGCGGGTGCGGGTCGTGGCGCGGGACCTCGGCGTCGAGCTGCCGAACCAGCCGACCGACCAGCAGCAGGGCTGGCTGAACCAGATGACGGCGGCGGGTACCGGCGAGGACTACGTGAAGACGTGGGCCAACCTTCTGCGGTCCGCGCACGGCAAGATCTTCCCGGTGATCGGAGCGGTACGGAACAGCACGCGCAACTCGCTGGTGCGGCAGCTCGCCTCGGACGCCAACCAGACCGTGCTCGACCACATCACGGTGCTGGAGAAGACCGGCGCGGTCGACTTCGACGCGATCGCCAACGACTCGGTGGCCGGGACGACAGCCGGCCCGACCGGTCCGCCGCCGCCGGCCGCCGGAGTGACACCGCCCAGCGCGCCGCCCGCGGAACCGACGGGGGACATCGACACCACCTCGAGGCCCTCCCCGGGAGCGCCGGGCACCGTCAACACGAACCGGCCGGAGCCCGAGGACCCGGAGGCCCCGCCGACGCGGTAGCGGTCGGCGGTAGCGGCTCGTCCGCGACGGTCCGGTCCTGGCCGGACCTCAAGTGCCGCAAAGCTCAAATGTAGCTCTGAACGTCCCCATCGATGGGTTCGGCCCCGCCTGCCGGGGCCATGACTCTCTCACGCCGGAACACAGGTCCGTCGAAGGAGACGACGCACAGGTCCTGGTAAACCGTGGTGAAGGAGGGGGACGATGAAGCACTTGGGTACGGGAATCGGCTGGCGGCCGGAGATCGCCGACGCCGTGGAACGCATGCCGGGCATCGACTGGGTCGAGGCCGTCGCGGAGAACGTGTGCCCGGGGCATCTCCCCGAGTCGCTGGTGCGGCTGCGCGGGCGCGGCGTCACGGTGGTTCCGCACGGGGTCTCGCTCGGGCTCGGCGGCGCGGACCGGCCGGACGAGGACAAGCTCGCCGAGCTGGCGGCCCGCGCCGAGGCCCTTGGTTCTCCGCTGGTCACCGAGCACATCGCGTTCGTACGAGCGGGCGGCGCCCTCACCGCGTCGCCCCGCCTCGAGGCCGGACATCTGCTGCCGGTCCCCCGCACCCGGGACGCCCTCGACGTCCTGTGCGAGAACATCCGCGTCGCGCAGGACTCGCTCCCCGTGCCGCTCGCCGTGGAGAACATCGCGGCGCTGGTCTGCTGGCCCGGCGAGGAGATGACCGAGGGCCAGTTCCTGTACGACCTGGTGGACCGCACGGGCGTACGACTCCTCATCGACGTGGCCAACCTCCACACCAACCACGTAAACCGCGACGAGGACCCCGCCAAGGCCCTCGACGAACTCCCCGTCGAGGCCATCGCCTACGTCCATGTGGCCGGCGGCTTCGAACGCGACGGCGTCTGGCACGACAGCCACGCCCACGCCGTGCCTCGCGCGGTCCTCGACATCCTCGCCGACCTCGCGTCCCGGGTGCGCCCGCCGGGCGTGCTCCTGGAGCGGGACGAGAACTTTCCCGAGCCGGCCGAGCTGGAGCGGGAGTTGACGGCGATACGGGAGACGGTGGAGGCGAGGGCAGCGGCAGAGGATGCCGGGCCGGCCCCGGCCCCGGCCGCACGCGCCGGCTCCGCGGCCTCCGCCGGCTCCACCGACCCTGCCCGCCAGCGGCTCGGGCTCGCGCAAGCCGCCCTGCTGTCCGCGCTCGTCGCGGGGACGCCCGTGCCCGAGGGCTTCGACCGGGCGCGGCTGGCCGTGCAGGCGCGGGCGTTGGCCTCGAAGCGCGCCGATGTCGTGGGCAAGGTCGCGCCGGAACTGCCGGAGATACTCGCGGGGACGTACCGGACGGCGTTCCTGGCGTACGCGCACGGGCACCCCATGACCGACGGCTATCGTCGGGACGCGTTGGACTTCGCCGAGTACCTGCTGCTCGACGGACACCTCGAAGTCCCGGAGGTGCGGCGGAAGGTGAGCGACTGGTGGCTGGAGCGCTCGGGCCCGGTACCGCTGTCGCGGCGCCCGGCGGCCCGGCTGGCCCGAGCCACGCGCCGGGTCCTGCTGAGGCGTTGAGGGGTTCTCGACGGCTGACGTAGAGGCTCCGTCCGCACGTGAGATCGCTCACCTGAGCGGCACTGGGGCCGGTTCGTCAGGCGACACCGGCCCCTTGCCTGCTCAACCCCGCTGCCGCCGCTGTCCGACCCGGCCCCGTCCGCGCGACCGCGCATCCAGCCCCGCGCCTGCGCACCCCTGTCCGGCGTGCGTCTCACCCCGTCGTCGGCGGCTCATCGCGACACCTAGCCACCTGCGGAAACACCTCACCCACGGCCCGATGCGCCGCCCTGTTCCCCGACGGTTCAAACCCGTACCGCAGTTGGCGTACTCCGCGCAGTAATATGCCAAGCCCCATCCGAAGCGCACTAACGTGCGGTGCCGCAACAGGAGGCACCATGCGATCCATCAACAGCCGCGGAGTGTTCAGCGGCACCGGGCTCATCATCACGGCCCTGACGGCGACCCTCGTGGCGCTGATCTTCCCGATCTGGTCGTACTCGGACCGGTCGGGTACCGGCGTGGACACGCTGAACGCCGAGACCGTGTCGACGAGATTCGGGCCCCTGTCCGCCCTGGACCGCGAGTTCATCACCAAGGTCCGGCTCGCGGGCCTGTGGGAGCTGCCCGCCGGCCAGCAGGCCGAGGAACGCGGCACCACCCAGGCCGTGCACACGGCGGGCGAACACCTCGTCGAGGGCCACACGTTCCTGGACGCGCGGGTGCGCAACGTTGCCTCACGGCTCGGCCTCGAACTGCCCAATCAGCCCAATGAGCAGCAACAGGGGTGGCTCGACACACTGAGCTCGGCGCGGGGCGAGGAGTACGACGTCCAGTTCGCGAACATCCTCCGCAAGGCGCACGGCAAGGTCTTCGGCCTGGTAGCCCAGATCCGCGCCAACACCCGCAACTCGCTCGTACGCGACCTCGCCGACGACGCGAACACCACGGTCCTGGACCACATCAAGGTCCTGGAGGCCACCGGCCTCGTCGACTTCGACGCCCTGGCCCGCGACGCGGCCGCCGCGAGCCCGCCCCCGATCACCCGCTCCCCCGCCCCGCCCGGCCCGACGGACTCCCCCAGCCCGCCCGTCCCGGTCTCCCCGTCCTCGTCGCCGAGCTACTCCCTGCCGGCCCCCGCGACCAGCCCCCCGCCGGGGAAGTCGAAGGAAGCCGAAGCATCCGAGGAACCCAATGAGCCGAAGGGTTCCGAGGACTCCGAGGACGAGGGCAAGTCCCGGAACGAGGCCCAGAACCAGGCCGCCGAGCAGGACGACAAGGACAAGAAGTCCTAGCAACCGAAGACCTCCGAAGCGAAACGTCACGCAATGACGGCGCAGCGTCCATATTTTGAACAAGCCATGGCGTGCCGGTCCCCCTTCGCATAGAAATCCCGCATGTTCTGGGTCCTCCTCCTGCTTCTGGCCTGGGCCGCGGCCGGCCTGTCCTGTACGCGCCTGTGCCTGGCCTCCGTCCGCGCTGCCGCCGTCATCGACGACAACACCGGCGACGCCCACGGGCGCGGCTTGACGCTCTACGAGGCGGCGTTCCTGTCGGGCGGCCCCGCGCGGGTCGCCGATCTGACCCTGGTGTCGATGGCCCGGCAGCGCCGCCTGCTGCTCGCCCACACGGGCTGGGCGACCGTCGTGGACCCGCGCGGCAGAGACGAGATGGAGCGCTCGGTGCTGGGCGCGATAGGCCCGGACGGACAGTCTCGGATAGCGCCGGTCCGCGCGACCGCCGCCGCCGCGGAGGCCGTACGCGCCCTCGCCGACCGTCTCGTCGCGGCGGGCCTCGCCGTACCGGACGGCGCCCACACCACCGTCGCGAGCGCCGTCCGCCAGGTACGGGCCGCCGCCGTGGTCGTGGTGGCACTGGCCGCCGTCGCCCTGCTGATGCCCTCCCAGGCCCAGGAGAACGGGGCGCTGGTGGCCGTCTGGTTCACGCTCCCCCTCATCCTCACCCTGAGCTGCCTCACCATCGCCCGCATCGAGGTCCATCCCTACACGCACTGGGCGTCCCCGGCCGGCCAGCGTCTGCTCAGCTCACTGACCTGCCGCGCGGACCCGGGCAGCGACGACCGTACGTACCTCACGTCCGTGGCCGTACGCGGCATCCGCGCGATCGGCGAACCCGATCTGCGGGCGGCTTTCGCGCATCGGGGTCATTGACAGGGCCATTGCCCCGACACCGGCAGGGCGGTGCTTTACTTCGCCAAGTACCAAACGAAATATCCCTTTTGTTGCTGCCGTGCACCGAAGGGATAGCCATGAGAGCCGCCGCCCTCTATGGAACAGCCGGGTCCTTGGTCCTGACCGCTCTCACCGCCGCCCCCGCGGGCGGCGCCCAGCCCTCGCTCGGCTGGGCCGAGCGGCACGGAACGGCCGTCGCCGCCGAGCGTGCCGCCGCCGAAGGCATCCGCTTCGGGAAGTGCACCGAGGAACAGGAAACGCCGGGCCGCCTCCAGTGCGGCACCGTGACGGTGCCGCTCGACTACGCGCATCCCGACGGCAAGAAGATCAAGCTGACCGTCAGCCGAGTGAAGGCGACCGGCAAGGACGGAAAGCGGGCCGTCCCACGGCAGGGCTCGCTGGTCTTCAACCCGGGCGGGCCCGGCGCCTCCGGCATGTACTTTCCGCTGATCGGCATGGTTCCGGAGTGGAAGCGCATCGCGGCGGCGTACGACCTCGTCGGGTACGCCCCGCGCGGTGTGGGCCGCTCCGCGCCGATCTCCTGCCAGGACCCGAAGCGGCTCCTGAAGGCCCCATCACAGTCGCCGACCCACCCCTCGGAGTCGTACAAGGAGGAACGCATCGCACGGGCCAAGGCCTACGCCCGCGGCTGCCTCCAGCGTTCGGGACGCGGAATCCAGCACATCTCCTCACTCAACAACGCCCGCGACCTGGACGTCCTGCGCGCCGCGCTGGGCGAGCGGAAGCTGACCTTCATGGGGGCGTCGTACGGCACGTACTTCGGGGCGCTGTACGCGACGCTGTTCCCCTCGCACGTACGCCGGATGGTCTTCGACTCGGCCGTGAACCCGGACCCGGAGCAGATCTGGTACCAGAACAACCTCGACCAGTCGCTCGCCTTCGAGGGCCGCTGGGCCGACTTCCGCGCCTGGATCGCCAAGCACGACAAGGTGTACGGCCTTGGCGACACGCCGGAAGAGGTGCTGCGCGGTTACGAGAAGGCGCGGGCGCAGCTCGCCGCCGAGCCGGCAGGCGGCAAGGTCGGGCCGGAGCAGCTGCAGAGCGCGTTCCTGCAAGCCGGGTACTACGACGACTACTGGCCGCATCGCGCGCTGGCGCTCTCCGCGTATCTGAAGGGCGACCCGAAGCCGCTGATCCGCCAGGCGGGGCCGCATCCGGAGGGGGTGACCGAGCAGGAGAACAGCAAGGCCGTCTACACCGCCGTCGAGTGCAACGACGCGCCCTGGCCGAGGTCCTGGCGAACCTGGGACCGCGACAACACGCGTCTCGCGCGCGTGGCCCCCTTCGAGACCTGGGACAACGTCTGGATGAACCTGCCGTGCGCGTACTGGCCGCTGCCGCGCCGGCAGCCCCTCGACGTGCACACGTCCCCCGGGGAACTGCCGCCCACGCTGATCCTGGCCGCCGAACGCGACGCGGCCACGCCGTACTCGGGGGCCCTGGAGATGCACCGACGCCTGTCCGATTCGGTACTGGTGACCGAACAGGCGGCGGGCACGCACGGCATCGGGGCCGGCTCCAACAAGTGCGTCAACGGCTACTTGGACGCGTACCTGCTGGAGGGCCGCCTGCCGGTGCGACGCGCGGCGTGCGCGCCGCACGCGGAGCCGAAGCCCGCAGCGCTGAGCAAGCGGGCAAGGCCGAAGTCCGACACAAAGGCTGCGCCCCTTTAGGGGCGCGGGGCTGTGACAAATGCGGCTCCGCCGCGATGGGGGTCCCCCCGCTCGAGCGAAGCCGAGAGTGGTGGAGCGACCAGCCACAGCCGCCCCGCAGCTCCCGTACCGCCCTTCCCGCGTAGCGCCAGGCGCTACGCGAGGCCGGAGACCAACTCGGCGACCGACTTGCGGCGCCCGGTGTAGAAGGGGACTTCCTCCCGCACGTGCCGCCGCGCCTCGGAGGCACGCAGATGACGCATGAGGTCCACGATCCGGTACAGCTCGTCCGCCTCGAAGGCGAGAATCCACTCGTAGTCACCGAGCGAGAACGAGGCGACCGTGTTGGCGCGCACGTCCGGGAAGCCTCGGGCCATCTTGCCGTGGTCGGCGAGCATCTTGCGGCGCTCGTCGTCCGGCAGCAGGTACCAGTCGTAGGAACGGACGAAGGGGTACACGCTGATGTAGTCGCGCGGCGTCTCGTCAGCGAGGAACGCCGGGACGTGCGAGCGGTTGAACTCCGCCGGCCGGTGCAGCGCCATGTTCGACCAGACCGGCTCCAGGGCGCGGCCCAGCTTCGTACGGCGGAAGAGGTTGTACGCCTCCTGGAGCTGGTCGGCGGTCTCCGCGTGCCACCAGATCATGAGGTCGGCATCGGCGCGCAGGCCCGAGACGTCGTACGTGCCGCGGATCGTGACGTCCTTGGCGGCGAGCTGGTCGAAGAGCTCCTGGACCTCGTCCGCGTAACCGGCACGGTCCTCGGGGAGCAGGTCGCGCAGTTTGAACACGGACCAGAGGGTGTAGCGGATGACCTCGTTGAGGTCCTTGGCCTTCTTGCCGGCGTTGGGCGTCCTGGCAGGGCCGGTGGTGGGGGCGTCGTCACTCATGCGGCTATTCTCCCGCTCCGCCGTGCGGGCTCCGCACCGGGTTCGCGATCAGCGCATCCGCCGCCGGCCGGTTGTCGCCCTTCAGCTTGTCCACGGCCAGCTTGTCCACGGCGGCGTTCGCGCTCGCGACGCATGCCGGGATGCCGACGCCGTCGTACGCCGCTCCGCACACGGCGAGGCCCGGCAGCTTGCCGACGTGCTCGCGGATGCGGACCACGCGCGCGTAGTGCCCCACCGGGTACTGGGGCAGCCCGTCGTTCCAGCGCGTCACCCGGGTCGCCACGGGTGCCGCGTCCAGGCCGGTGGCCTCGCGCAGATCGTGCCGCGACACGTCGACGAGGGCTTCGTCCTCCCGCCCGAGGACCTCCGTCTCCCCGTACCGCCCCACGGACGTCCGCAGGACCACCACGTCCGGGTCCTCCTCGGCGATCCACCCCCACTTCTGGGACGCGAACGTCGACGCCTTGATGGTCCGCCCGTCAACAGGCGGCACCAGAAAACCGCTCCCTTCGGGGAGGGCGATCTCGCTGCGGCGGTAGGCGAGGGTGATCAGCGCCATGGACGCGTACTCGACGGCGCGGAGCTCGGCCGCGGCGGCGGGCGACTCCCCGCCGAGCAGGTCGGCGGCCGCGCCGGCCGGGACGGCGACGACGACGGCATCCGTGTGGATCACCCGGCCTCCGGCCACGACGCGCCAGCGCCTGTCCGGCCCGGCGGACGCCGAGGCCCCCTGCGGCCCGGACTCCTGCTCCGCGACCTCGCCCTCCGTCTCGCCCTCGACCCTGCGCAGCTCCGTCACCGGAGCCGAAAGGACGATCTCGCCACCCCGTGCGCGCACCGAATCCGCCACCGCGAGCGGCAGTCGGCCGACGCCTCCCTCGATCCCCATGAAGACCGGGCCGGTCTGCTGCGCGGCGGCCGCGCGGGCCTGGATCTCCCGGACCGCCTCCGTCAGTGACGTGTGCGCACGGGCCGCCTCGAAGAGCTGGGGGACGGCCGACCGCATGGAGATGCGGTACGCGTCGCCCGCGTAGACACCGCCCAGCAAGGGCTCGATGAGGCGGTCGACGACCTCTCGGCCGAGGCGCTCCGCGACGTACTCGCCCACCGCCACATCGTCGCCGACCTCCGTGCGCGGCAGGTCGCGGTCCTGCTCGATGCGGTGCAGACCTTCTTCGGAGAGGACTCCGGAGAGGGCGGCCGCGTCTCCGGGAACGCCCATGACATGGCCCTTGGGCATGGGCCGCAGCGCCCCGCGCGTCCAGATCGAGGCACTCGCCGTGGCGGGCGTCCGGAGCCGGTCGGTGAGGCCCACCTCGCGGGCGAGCGCGACCGCCTCGGGCCGCCGGGCGAGCATCGACTCGGCGCCGAGGTCCACCCGCGCGCCCGCGATCTCGCCGGGCAGCAGCTTGCCGCCGAGCCGGTCCGAGGCCTCCAGGACGGTCACGCGCGCACCGCCGTCCAGCAGCCGGTGGGCGGCGGCCAGACCGGCGATACCGCCCCCGATGACGACGACATGATCCGTGTCCGTACGTGTGTCCGCGTGCATGTCCCCACTGTCCCAGACCCCGCTGACAGTCCCGCCGGCACCCGGTGTCCGAGACGAGTCCGGACCGTGACCCCTTCGGGACCGGATTCGGCCAACGTCCCGCCCCGCTCGGGCGTCGTAGAAGCGTCAGTCTTCACGACAACCTCGGGGGTACGCCGACATGCAGACGCGTGGCACGACCAGGTACCGATCCGTACGCTCCGTACGATCCGCACGACCTGTCCAGACCCTCTCGGCGCTGCTGCTGGCCGCGGCCCTCGCGCTCACGGGCTGCACCGGCGCGGCCGACAGCGACAGCGGAGGTTCGAATTCGGCCGACAAGGCCGCCAGCCAGGAGCTGGGCGCAGGCGCGGCCGACAACGAATCAAGCCAGAGCAGGGGCGACCAGGCCGCCGCGCCGCCGAAGCCGATCACCGTGCACGTCATCCACACCGCGTCCCTGACCGTGCAGGTCAAGGACGTGCCGAAGTCTCTCGGTGAGGCCCGCACCGTGGTCGAGAACGCCGGCGGCATCGTCGGCAGCGAGACCACGGACCGCGACTCCAAGGGCCGCGAGCGCTCCCGTGTCGTGCTGCGGGTGCCCGCGGACAAGTACGCGGAGGTGCTCGCGGATCTGGAGGGTTCCGGCAAGCTCATCGACCGCACGGCGAAGGCGCAGGACGTCACCGACCAGGTCGTCGACGTGGACAGCCGCATCACAACGCAGCGGGCCAGCGTGGTGCGGATCCGCGAGCTGATGGACCAGGCGACCAAGCTGAGCGATGTGGTCACCCTGGAGGGCGAGTTGAGCAGCCGTCAGGCCGACCTGGAGGCCCTGCTGGCGCAGCAGGCGTCCCTGAAGGACCGTACGAGCCTGGCCACGATCACCCTGTCGCTGTCCGAGACACCGGTGAAGAAGGCGGTCGAGGACAAGGATCCCGAGTTCGTGGACGCGCTCGCGGGCGGCTGGGACGCGTTCGTCACCATGTTCCGCTGGATCGCGCTGGCGATCGGCGCGGTGCTGCCCTTCCTGGTCGGCGCGGCGCTGATCCTGTTCCTGTGGGTGCGTTTCCTGCGCGGCCGGACGCCGAGCCGCCCGGCCGCGGCGACCCCGGGCGCGGGTACGGGCACGGGGTCGCTGCCGGTCGCCCCGCCCCTACGGGGAGAGGGCGAAGACCAGGACTGAGCGGAACTGAAATGCCCGACCCCCGTAGCGTGTTCGTATGAGCATGAGCCGCACGAACGGTACGAGCCGCACGAGCCGTACGAAAGAACGCCTGGTGGTCGTCGGAGGGGACGCGGCGGGTATGTCCGCCGCGTCCCAGGCACGCCGTATGAAGGGCCCCGACGAGCTGGAGATCGTGGCGTTCGAACGCGGCCACTTCACCTCGTACTCGGCGTGCGGCATCCCCTACTGGGTGGGCGGCGACGTCTCCGACAGGGACCAGCTGATCGCGCGGTCCCCGGAGGAGCACCGGGCGCGCGCGATCGACCTGCGGATGCGTACGGAGGTCACGGAACTCGACATCGACGGCGGCCGCGTACGCGCCCGTGACCTGGAGTCCGGGACCGAGTCGTGGACGACGTACGACAAGCTCGTGATCGCGACGGGCGCGTACCCCGTCCGTCCTCCGCTGCCCGGCATCGACGCCCCCGGGGTGCACGGCGTGCAGACACTCGACGACGGGCAGGCCCTGCTCGACACGCTGTCCCGCACGCCCGGCCGGCGCGCGGTCGTGATCGGCGCGGGCTACATCGGCGTGGAGATGGCCGAGGCACTGATCAACCGCGAGTACGAGGTGACGGTCGTCAACCGCGGCCGGGAGCCGATGTCCACGCTCGACCCCGACATGGGCCGACTGGTGCACGAGGCCATGGAGGGCCTCGGTATCACGATGGTGAACGACGCCGAAGTCACCAAGATCCTCACCGGCGAGGACGGCCGGGTCCGCGCGGTCGCCACGGAGGACGCGGAGTACCCGGCGGACGTGGTGGTCCTCGGTATCGGCGTACGCCCCGAGACCGCTCTCGCCAAGGCGGCGGGGCTGCCGCTCGGCGAGCGCGAGGGCCTGCTGACCGACCTGGCCATGCGGGTGCGCGGCCACGAGAACGTCTGGGCGGGCGGCGACTGCGTGGAGGTCCTCGACCTGGTCTCGGGCCGCGAACGCCACATCGCCCTCGGCACGCACGCCAACAAGCACGGCCAGGTGATCGGCACGAACGTCGGCGACGGCTATGCCACGTTCCCCGGGGTCGTGGGCACGGCGGTGAGCAAGGTCTGCGAGCTGGAGATCGCCCGTACGGGCCTGCGCGAGAAGGACGCGCGCCGGGCGGGCCTCCAGTTCGAAACGGTCACCATCGAATCGACAAGCCGTGCCGGCTACTACCCGAACGCCGCCCCCATGACGGTGAAGATGCTCGCCGAACGCCGCACCGGCCGCCTCCTGGGCGTACAGATCGTCGGCCGCGAGGGCGCGGGCAAGCGCGTCGACATCGCCGCCGTCGCCCTCACGGCCTGCATGACGGTGGAACAGATGACCGCCTTGGACCTCGGCTACGCCCCACCGTTCTCACCGGTGTGGGACCCGATCCTGGTGGCGGCCCGCAAGGCGGTGGCAGCGGTACGGGCCGGGGCTTCGTAGCCGCCCCGTAAGGGGCGCGGGGCTGTGACATTGTGCGGCTCCGCCGCGTGGGCGCGGCCAGCCCCCACTGCCCCGCAGCCGACAACCCGAGCTCAAGCCCCCTGAGCGGTCCCAGGAGTCGAGCCGTTGATCTTCTCGATGGCCTGCCGAGCCTGCTCACCGGGCGACCGCGTCAGCGACGAGACCGTCGACACAGCCGGTTGCGGCGCCGACACGGCCGGCGGCTGCTGCGGCGCCGCCGGCCGCGCATGAGTACCCGCGGAGCGGTTCCGAAGCCGATGACTCGCGGCCTCGTCCAGCGTCACAGGCCGCTGCATACTCGCGGCCAGCCGCCCCGCCTCCTGGCCGAGCGCGGCCACGTCCTCCCACGGCAGCCTGACCACGAGGGCGAGCTCCGCCTCTCCGTCCGGTGTGGCGATCAACGGCTGAGTGACTCGGTCGTTCATGACCTGTTCCTCACGTGTTGCTTGGATCACGGGCGTTGCCGAGACATACGCACACACCCACGCTCCCGTTCAGAGTCCCCCGAACCCGGGCAGAATTTCCCCGTGGTCATACCCGTCCATGACGTGAACCCGGTACGTCGCACGCCGTATGTGACGTACGCGCTGATCGCTGCCAACTTCCTTGTCTTCCTGGGCACTCCAGGGGTGGCCGGGTCGGTTGCCGGCGAGAGCGGCCTCGCCCAGCTGTGCCATCTCCAGGCGTTCCTGGACCAGTGGGCGGCCGTACCCCGTGAGCTGATCCACGGTCAGACGCCGACGATCGTGCCCACCGGGGACGTGGGCGTCGGCCCTCAGGGCCCCGGCTGCCTCGTCGGCCCGCCCGAATACGACAAGTCGCCCCCGCTGTCGGTCCTCACGGCGATGTTCCTGCACGGCAGCTGGCTGCACCTGCTCGGCAACATGCTCTTCCTGCTGATCTTCGGGAACAACATCGAGGACCGGCTCGGCCACCTCCGCTACGTGCTGTTCTACGTGGCCTGCGGCTACGCGGCGGCGTACGGCTTCGCCCTCGTCAACGCCGACTCCGGCGACCCGCTGATCGGTGCGTCCGGCGCGATCGCCGGAGTCCTGGGCGGGTATCTGGTCCTGTACCCGAAGGCCCGGGTGTGGGTCCTGGTCCCGTTCCTGATCTTCCTGCCGCTGCGTCTGCCCGCCTGGACCGTGCTGGGCTCCTGGTTCGTCCTCCAGGCGGTGTACTCGTCCGGCGCCGGCGTCTCGGAGGCCGGCACCGTCGCCTACGTCGCCCATGTGGTCGGCTTCCTGGCGGGCATGGTCCTGGCCTGGCCCCTGCGCCAGGGCACTCCACCGCCACCCGAACCGCGCGGCATGCTGTTCGGCAGGCGGGCCCGGCCAGGCCGGTAACAGGGGTGGGGACGGGTACCGGGCGCGGACTGACACGAGCGGGGTCCGCCGACGACAGCCGGGAGACCCCGCCGGATGTGCCGGACCTCAGCTCTTGCCGAGCAGGCGCCAGATCTGGTTTCTCTTGGTGTTCAGTGCGCTCGCGGCGTCGCAGGTCCACTGGTGGACGGTCGCGCCGGGCGCGGTCGATATCTGGCTGACGTCTACGCACTTGCCGCTGTGGACGGCGGCCAGCTGGTAGTCCTGGCTGTTGCCGAGTGCGGCGCCCGGGTGGTCTCATCCGCCGGTCGGCGCGGCGGTCGCGGCGCGGCGGAGCTCGTGGGCTTCTGCGAGGAGGAGGTAGCTGCTGGCGGTCCAGGTGTAGGCACGGTCGCGGAGACCTGCCCCGGTCAAGGCGTCGAAGTTCTCGGCGAAGCCGTTGGTCTCGCACAGGGTGCGGAAGCGGGCGCTGATCTCGTCCGCCAGTCGCTGGTGGCCGGCGCGGCGCAGGCCGTCCTCGACGAGAACGGTGGCGGGGGCCCAGATCGGGCCACGCCAGTAGCCGTCGGGCAGGTAGTGCGGTGAAGTGGGCAGTTCGGTGGCCAGGCCGTGCTCGGTGAGGTGTGCCTCGATACGGTCGGCCAGCACGCCGCTGACCTCTTCCGGCAGGTGCTCGCCCAGTGCGATGGGCATCAGGTCGAGCAGGCTGGAGGTGCTCCAGGTGTCCCCGCTGTGGACTGCGCGGGCGACGAACCGGTCGCCGGTCCAGAGCTGGTCGAGCGTCGCGGCCTGGGTCGCGTCAGCCGTGCGCGTCCACTGCCGGGCCTCGTCGGAGCGCCCCAATTCGGCGGCCAGGGCGGAGAGTTCACGCAGCTGGAGGATGAGGAAGGCGGCCAGGTCGGCGGTGACGATCAGCCGCTGGGGGTCGAAGGTCGTGGCGTTGTCCCAGCCGCTGTCATTGCCGTGCTGGTAGTGCGGCAGGTCGGCGCCGGGTGCTCGCCGGGTGGTGAGCCAGAAGTCGGTCCAGCGTCTCAGCCTGTCGTACGTCTCGGCCAGTTCCGTCCGGTCGAGGGGTTCGGGGAGGCGTCGGCGCAGATGGCCCAGGGCCCAGCCGTGGATGGGCGGTTTGACGAAGTTGTAGAGGACCTCGGAGTGGGTGATCGAGTCGGGCAGCGCCCCACTGTCGTCCTGGTGGTCGAAGGGCAGCGAGAACTGGTCCCAGGCCAGGTCGGGTGAACCGGAGGCCAGGGCGAGGGCGTTGAAGCAGTGGTCCCAGCTCCAGACCTTGTCCATCCAGTGTTTGGACATCAGCACCGCGGGCCGGGTGACCAGGCCCGCCGGGCGTACGGTCGCGGACCACACCACGTAGGCGGCGAGTTCGGCGGCCGGGGTGCCGGTGGAGCGCCAGGGGGCCACCACGTCCGCGAACTCGGCGAATGAGCGCTGCGCTGCCGCCACGACCTGCTCGAAAGTCGCCCTGGAGGTGAAGGGCCGCCGCGCCGAGTCCAGCTCCTCGACGGCGATCTCCCAGGCCCCGTCGGCGTCCGCGGTGACGGTGACACGGCGGTCGCCGCTGCCGAGGGCCTCTGTGCCGGACGAGTCGGCCACGGTGCCGGACAGCACGGTGATCCGGTAGCGGCGACCGGTCTCGTACGAGGTGAACATGTACGCGCCGTCCACCGGGTCGCGGAAGAAGTAGCTGCCGCTGAACGGGGTCAGGGTCTTCGCCGCCGCGGCGACGCGCAGGTTCAGTCCGTCGCCGCGCAGGCGGACGGTGTCCGGTGTCTCGTAGGCGAGGTCGATCCGTCCGCCCGCACCGGTCCAGCCGAGCCGGCTCGGTGTCGCCTCCACGAGGTTCTCCGCCCGGTCACCTGTCGCCGTGTCCAGGGGGACGAAACACAGGACCGCGTGCATGCCGTTCTGGTGGGAGACCAGGTGGAGGTCCTCGGCGTACGTCTTCTCCGCCACCACGGGCGAGATGTCGAACCAGGATCCGTACGTGCTGAACGGGATGTCACGGATGGAGAAGGCCGGTCCGGATCGGGCCGCGGTCATGAGGGGTTACTCGTTTCTTCAGCGGGTTCTTCAGCGGTGAGGGTGGAGAGGTGTGCGGTGGCCGGGGAGGAGGTCAGTCCTTGACGGCTCCGGCGGTCACGCCGGCGGCGACGTAGCGCTGGGCGAGGACGAGGATCACGGCGGCGGGCAGCGAGGCCACCACGGCGGTGGCCATGATGGCGTTCCACTCCTGGTTGTTGTTGCCGATGTACTGGTAGATGCCGAGGGTTATCGGTTCGTGGGCGCCGCCGTTGACGAGGGTGCTGGCGAAGATGAAGTCGGACCAGGACCACAGGAACGCGAACAGGGACACCGTGACGATCGAGTTGCGGCTCATGGGCAGGACGATCGACCAGAAGGTGCGCAGGGGTCCGGCTCCGTCCGTCTTCGCGGCCTGGAGCAGTTCGCCGGGGATGCCGGACATGAACGCGGTGAAGATGAGTACGGCGAAGGGGACGGCCAGGGTGGAGTCCGCGACGATGAGTCCGGGGACCGACTGGAGCAGGCCGAGGCTCAGGTAGATGGCGTAGAAGCCCATTGCCATGATGATGCCGGGGATCATCTGGGCGACCAGGAAGAGGAAGCTGAGCACGCCGCCGCCGCGTGGCCTCAGTTTGGCCAGGGCGTAGCCGGCGGGCGCGGCCAGCGCCACGGTCAGCACGACCGTGCCCAGTCCGATGACCAGGCTCGTGCCGAGATAGGGAAGCTGCTGGTCGAGGACGGCACGATAACCGTCCAGCGTGCCGTGCACGGGAAACCAGTCGGGCGGCGACTTGCGCATGTCCTGGTCGCGGGTGAAGGACACGTTCAGCATCCAGTAGACCGGGAAGAGCATCACCGCCGTGAGCGCGAGTCCCGTGGCCGTATGCCACCAGGTGGTCCGGCCCCGGCGCGGACGGGGGCGCGGTCGTGTCGTGGTCGCGGTGGTCATGAGGCGTACTGCTTTCGCTGGACCCTCAGGTACACCAGGCCGAAGACCAGGGCGGCGACGACGAGCAGGTTGCCGACGGCCGCACCGGGGCCGAAGGCTGGGAGCAGGTTGCCGAAGCCGAGCTGGTACGACCAGGTGGCGAAGGTGGTGGACGAGTCGGCGGGGCCGCCCTTGGTCATGATCCAGATGATGTCGAAGACCTTGAGCGTGTAGACCAGGCCCAGCAGCAGGGTGATGGCGGACACCGGGCGCAGCAGCGGGAAGGTGATGCGCCAGAAGCGTTGCCAGGCGTTCGCGCCGTCGAGGGCGGCCGCCTCGTACAGGCTGGCGGGGATGGACTGCAGACCGCTGTAGAGAACCACCAGGTTGAACGGGACGCCGATCCAGACGTTCGCGAGGATCACGGAGGTCAGCGACCACGACGGTGAGGTCAGCCAGTTCACCGGTCCGATACCGACCGCGTGCAGAGCGGCGTTGACGACACCGGAGTCGCTGTTGAGCATCCACGACCAGGTGGACGCGGAGACGATCAGTGGCAGCAGCCACGGCACCAGGAACAGGGCGCGCAGTGTCGCGGAGAGCCGGAAGTGCTGGGTGAAGAAGACCGCGAGGGCCAGGCCGATGGCGTACTGGAAGACCAGCGACACCACCGTGAACACCACGGTGTGCAGCAGTGCGGGGGCGAACGTCGGGTCGTCGAAGACCGTCAGGTAGTTCTCCAGGCCCGTGAAGGGCGCGTCGCCCTGGACGAAGGAGCGAACCGTGTAGTTCCTGAGGCTCAGGTCGACGTTGCGGTAGAGCGGATAGGCGTAGAAGAGGATGAGGTAGAGGGTCACCGGGGCGAGGAATCCCCAGGCGGCCCACTGCTGGGAGGTGGGACGACGCCGTGGCGCCCTGCGTGCCGGGGACGGGGCGGCGGTGGCCGCCCCGTTCCGGTCATGCGCGGTCCGACGGTCCGGCAGTTGTGTCGTGCGGTTCATCAACGGGCCCCGGGTTCCGGTTACTTGACGGCGTCCTGCGCTGCGGTGAGCGCGTCCTTCGGCGACTGTGCCCCGCTGAGGGCGGACTGGACCGCCTTCCACATCTGCTCGGAGATCTTGGGGTACTTGGTGCCGAGGTCGTCACTGGTACGTCCCTTGGCGGCCTTGACGGCGTCCACCCAGGGCTTCAGCTTCGGATCGGCCGCGACCTGCTTGTCCTGCACCTCGCCGGTGGGCGCGACGTAGGACAGCGTGGTGTCGGTGTCGAGCAGGTTCTGCGAGTTGGTGAGGCAGGACACGAGCTCCTGCGAGGTGGCGTAGCGGTCGGTCTCCCCCTGCGCCGGGATGGTGACGAACTCCCCGCCTGTCGGGGCGGCGGCGTTGCCTCCCTTGGCGGCCGGGACGGGGATGACCCCGTACTCGAAGCCGGCCTTCTCGGCGTTGGCGAGCTGCCAGGTGCCGTTCTCGGCGAACGCGTAGTCGCCGCTCGCGAACTCCTGCCAGCTGGTGGTCTGGGTGTTGTTGATCACCGAGTTGGGCGCGTAGCCCTTCTTCAGCCAGTCGGTCCACAGCTTCAGCGCCGAGACGCCCTCGGCCGAGTCGAGTTCGGTCAGCTTCGCGTCGGAGCCCCAGAACCACGGCAGGAACTGGAAGCTGCCCTCCTCCGTGCCGATCGCGGAGAAGGTGATGCCCTTCTTGCCCGCCTTCTCGACCTTCGCCAGCGCCGCCGTCAGCGAGTCCCAGTCCTTCACCGAGGCGACGTCCACGCCTGCCGCCTTGAGAACCTCCTTGTTGTAGTACAGGGCC
This sequence comes from Streptomyces sp. 2A115, assembly GCF_052245575.1. NCBI lineage: Bacteria > Bacillati > Actinomycetota > Actinomycetes > Kitasatosporales > Streptomycetaceae > Streptomyces > Streptomyces sp. 2A115. Next base: position 24,766 of record NZ_JBQQCG010000033.1, read on the forward strand.
AGGGTGTTGGCGCCGATCGGCGTGCCGTACGTCTTCCCGCCCGCCTGACCGGCCGCGAGAAGGTTCGGGTCCACCTTGGAGGTGTCCAGCTTGTTGTCGTCGGTCGTGGTCAGCACCCCGCCCTCGGCGAGGGTCGACACCACGGGGTTGTCGACGATGAGCACGTCCGCGGAGTTGTCCTGCTGCGCCGCCAGCAGCGCCTTGTTCGTCAGGTCGCTGGTGTCGTACGCCGTCCGCTTGATCTTCACGCCGGCTTCGGTGCCGCAGTTGTCCAGCAGCTTCGCCCACGCCGAGGTCTTGTCGAACTGCGGGTAGGGGTCCCAGATGGTGTACGTGCCGCCGTCCGCCGGCTTCGCGGACGTGTTGCCGTCGCCGGAGGAGCACGCGGTGGTGGCGGCGGTGAGGGCGACGACGGTCATGGCCGCGGCGGCGAGACGGCGTCCGGTGAATCTGTTCATGGGACTGTTCCTCTGGGTTTTTGGCATGGGCGTGCCAAGGAGGGGTGTTGAGGGGCTTCTGCCGACCGATCGGCAGGTAAGGCAGTTCAGGTTGTGCGAGGGAAACGGGAACGGCGGGACGCGGAGGCTGTTACTGGTTACAGGGGCGGGCGTCAGGGTTCATGCGGGAGCCGGACTTGGCCTGCGCGTCGCCGAGTTACCCGATGCTCGCGGGTCCGGTGCTGGCACGCAGTGAGATCGGCGGCGCGAGCAGGTGGTGCCGGGCCGGCGCGTCGGGATGGTCGAGCCGCTCGACCAGCAGGTCGACGGCGAGGCGGCCCATCTGTTCCGCGGGCACGTCCGCGGCCGTGAGCGGCGGGGTCACCGTCTCCGCCCACCGGCTGGCGACGACCCCGGTGACGGAGAAGTCGCGCGGCACATGGCGGCCGGCTTTGGCCAGCCCCCGGTAGAGACCACCCAGCGCGGCCTCGTTCAGCGTGACCAGCGCCGTGGTGGCCGGCTCGTCGTGCAGGATGCGCTCCAGACATGCCTGGCCGGAGGGTGCGTCGTCACCGCAGCAGTACGTACGGCTGGTGACTCCGCGCTCCGCCGCGGCCTTGGTGAAACCTTCGAGTCCACGGTGGGCGGACTCGTACCCGGCACGCAGGAGTTGCTCGGGCCTGTTGACGAAGGCGATCGTGCGGTGGCCGAGGTCCGCGAGGTGGTGGACGCAGGCCTCCGCCAGCGCGGTGTGGTCCAGGCCGACCCACCAGCCGTCCTCCGGATGCGCGGTGCGGCCGATGGCGACGGCGGGGAAGCCCAGCGAGGTGAGGTGGTCGAACCTGTCGTCCTGGAGCCGGAGCTCCATCAGGATCGCGCCGTCGACCCGGCGCTCACCCAGGAGCCGCTGGAACGAGCGGTCGCTGTCCATACCGCTCGGGGAGAGCAGCACGTCGTAGTCGTGGGCCGCGGCGGCCTCGACCACATTGCCGATGAAATCGAGCTGCATGCCGGTGTAGTGGTTACCGGCCGGCGGGAAGACCAGACCGATGGTGTTGGTCCGGCCGTTCGCCAGGGCGCGTGCACTGGCGTTGGGCTGGTAGCCCAGTTCGTCGATGACCCGCTGGATCTTCTCGCGGGTGCCGTCCGACACCGGCCGTTTGCCGCTCAGCGCGTAGGACACGGTGCTGCGCGAGACACCGGCCCGTTCGGCGATCTCACCGATGTTCACGGGACTCCTTGCTCGAACCGGTTCGACGGCCCCGGAGGAGAGACCATCGTCGGCCGCAGGTGCTGGAAGAACGATACCGATGGCGACCGGGTATCGAACCGGTTCGCGTGATGTGAAGGTAGGAGGAAGCCACTGGGCTGTCAATGCCTCTGCCGCACTTCTCGAAACAGCCTCGAAACCTCGTCGCGGAGCTCCTGCCCCTCGCCCGCGGCGCCGGACACCACCTTTCACCTGCGGGTTCCGCGTTCTACCGGCTAGGACCACCCGGCACCGGGCCGACGCGCCGCAGGTTTCTGTGTCGCGGGTATTGCTGGCCGGTTTTCCTGGGTGCTAGCTTCCCGATCCGGTTGGCCAGCGAACCGGTTCGACCTATCGATGGGCTCTGGGCCCCCTCCCGGCACGGATTGCCCCGTTCGCCCTGCCCTGTTCGCCGACACGAGCCGCCGGGGCGCCGAACAAGTCCCGTACGCCCGCTCGTACGGCATCGCCGCCCTTCCCCGCCCCTCTACGAAGCACGGAGACCCCCCTTGCAACCCAGAAGAAGAACGGCGGGAGCCGTTGCCGTCGCCGCGGCGGTCCTCGCCTCCACACTCGGCATTTCCGCCGCCGGAGAGGCCGGCGCGGCGGAGCCGGAGAAACTGGTCATCGACCTCGCCACCGACACCGGCGCCTTCCACGGCGGCGCCAGCGGCAGCCTGTACGGGATCTACGGCGACGGAGCACCCAGCCGCAACCTCATCGAGGGCATGAACCTGCGCACGGTGTCCACCAAGGCGCAGGACGGTCCGCAGCACCCGGGGGCGGACGCGCTGGAGATCCTGCCGCCGTTCGTGGACTCGGGCGGCAAGGACGTCTACATCTACATGACCGACATCTACCGCGGCTTCCCGTACGAGTGGCCGGGCGCGGACGGTCCCGCGCGGCTCGCCGACTTCAAGGAGAAGCTCAAGAAGCAGGTCCAGCAGGTCCTGACCATGGGCGACTACAAGGACAACGTCGTCTACGTGCCCTTCAACGAGCCCGAAGGGAACATGTTCGGCACCGGCAGGTGGAGCTACAACGGCGTCTCCTGGCGTACGAACCCGGGGCCCTACTTCGAGGCCTGGAAGGAGGCCTACCACCTCATCAAGGACCTGGACCCGGACGCGCGGATCGCGGGCCCGAACACCTCCGTCCTCTACAACGAGATCAAGGGCTTCCTGCAGTACGCCAAGGCCAACGACGTCGTCCCCGACGTGATGACCTGGCACGAGCTGTCCAGCCCGGCCGCGGTCCGCACGAGCGTCGCGGAGTACCGGCAGTGGGAGCGGGAGATCGGGATCGGCCCGCTGCCCATCAACGTCAACGAGTACGGGCACAACTACCACCTCTCCGTGCCCGGCCAGGTCGTCCAGTGGGTCTCGGCGATCGAGGAGTCGAAGATCGACGCCGACCTCGCGTACTGGAACATCGACGGCAACCTCAACGACTCGGCCGTGGAGGCCAACAAGGGCAACGGCCAGTGGTGGCTGTTCAACGCGTACGGCCAGATGTCGGGCCACACGGTGGGAGTGACCGCCCCGCACCCCAACCAGCAGTACACGCTCCAGGGCGTCGCCACGCTGGACGAGGACAAGAAGCAGTCCCGGGCGATCTTCGGCGGCAAGAGCGGCGACGCCGACATCGTCTTCAGGAACATCGACCCGGAGCTCTTCGGCACCGCGGTGCGCGCCACCGTGCAGGAGATCCCGTGGACCGGGCAGGTCGGTGACTCGGCCCAGCCGCTGCGGCTCGCGGACCAGGAGGTCACGGTCGGCGAGGACGGCACGGTCACACTCCCGATGACCGGCATGAACGAGATGTCCGCCTACCAGGTCATCCTCTCCCCCGGCGGGAACGGCGGTGAGCCGGCCGCCCCCTCCGTCAGCTGGCGGAATTCCTACGAGGCGGAGAACGCCACGTACACCGGCGGCGGCTACTCCAAGAACGGGCCCGAGGGCACGCCCTCCAACGTCGGCAAGTTCGCGACCAGCGGCGACTACAACGTCGGCGGCCTGCGCACCGGCTCCGACGGGGTGCTCGCCTTCGACGTGGACGTGCCGACGGACGGCACGTACGACCTGAGTGTCTTCGCCAACTCCTACAACCTGTTCGACCGGGTGAAGGAACAGGGCCCGACCAACGTCTTCCTGCGTGTCGACGGCAAGGACCCGCAGGAGCTGCGTCTGCCGCTCGCCTACAAGTGGGTGGTCTGGGACCACACCGACACCACGGTGAAGCTGACCGCGGGCAAGCACCGGATCACGCTCGCCGCGCAGGACCCGGACCTGGGCGTCACCAAGGGCGACGCGATCATCGACAAGATCGACCTGTCACTGCGCGACGAGAACGTGACCCGGCCGGCGATCTACGAGGCCGAGTACGCCACCCTCACGGGCACCCTGCCCAGCTACACCCACCCCGGCGCCTCGGGGCCGGGCGCGGTGCCCCTGCCCAAGGGCGCCTCCGCGACCTTCTGGGTCCACTCCCCCACCGACGGCGAGGCGACGGTGTCCCTCGACCACCTCGGCGGCGGCAGGGCGAAGGTGTCCCTCAACGGCGAGAAGCTCGACATCCCCAGGATGGGAGCCGGTAAGAAGGGCACGGACGTCACACGGGTGTTCCTGTCCGGCGGCATCAACAAGATCACCGTCACCGGCACCAAGAAGGAACTGGTCGTCGACCGGCTGCGGGTCACCCCCTCGAGCGGCAACCTGGTGACGAAGGCGTACCAGGCCGAGGAAGGCAGGTTGAGCGGCGCCGCCAAGGTCACAGAGGCGTACACCTTCGCCACGGGTGGCAAGTCGGTCACCGACATCGGCGACGGAAAGGAGAACGCCCTCACGGTCGACGTCGTCGCCGAGCGGGCCGGGCGGCACGCGGTGACCATCCGCTACTCCAACGCCGAACAGGCACCCGCCACCCACTACAACCCCGACCCGATCGCACGCCATGCCGATCTCTCGGTGAACGGCGAGGCGGCGCGCAGGGTCCTGTTCCCGACCACGTTCCACTTCAACGACTTCCGGGAACTGACGGTCCCGGTGACGCTGAAGAAGGGCACGAACCGGATCGGCTTCACGGCGGAGGAACTGCCCGACTTCGACGGCACCAGCTACAACCAGTTCGACCAGCGATCCCCGTACGCACCGGTGATCGACCGGATCGCCGTCACCCCGCTGACGGAGAAGTAGCCCGCCGGCAACTCGCAGTCCACCAGGACGCCGGTCCGCTCCCCCGGGCCGGCGCCCTGGTATGCCGGGCCGAGCGTGCGGGCGAAAGCACCGGACTCAAGATGACCCACCCGGGGACCCGGCTGAGATACCTGAACGGACTAGGGGCCCCTAGCGAGCGGTCCGCTTGTGCACGTACTCCACGAGCCGGGTCAGCGCGTCCGGATTCGTGGTCGGCAGCACACCGTGCCCGAGGTTGAAGATGTGTCCCTCCAGGCCGACGGCGGCGTCGAGGACCTCCTGGGTCTTCTCCTCGACGGCCTCACGGGAGGAGAAGAGGACCGCGGGGTCGAGGTTGCCCTGGAGCGCCCTGCCCGGGCCCACCCGGCGGGCGGCCTCGTCGAGCGGAACACGCCAGTCGACGCCGACGACGTCCGCGCCCGCCTCACCCATGAGGCCGAGCAGCTCACCGGTGCCGACGCCGAAGTGGATGCGCGGGACGCCGTACTCCTCGACGGCCCGGAACACCTTCGTGGACGCGGGCATCACGGAACGCCGGTAGTCGGCCGGAGCGAGCGCGCCGACCCAGGAGTCGAAGAGCTGAACGGCACTGGCCCCCGCCTCGATCTGCACCTTCAGGAAGGCCGCCGTGATCTCCGCGAGCCGGTCGAGCAGGTCGGCCCACAACTGCGGGTCGCCGTACATGAGGGCCTTGGTGTGCTCGTGGTTGCGGGACGGGCCGCCCTCCACCAGATAGCTCGCGAGGGTGAACGGCGCGCCCGCGAAACCGATGAGGGGGGTCGAGCCGAGCTCGCGCGTGAGCAGACCGATCGCCTCGGTGACGTACGAGACGTCGTCGGGCGTCAGGTCGCGCAACTGCGCGAGATCGGCGCGGCTGCGGATCGGCTTCGCGACGACCGGACCCACCCCCGGCTTGATGTCCAGGTCGATACCGATGGCCTTCAGGGGTACGACGATGTCGCTGAAGTAGATCGCCGCGTCCACGTTGTGCCGGCGCACCGGCTGGAGCGTGATCTCGGTGACCAGCTCGGGCCGCATGCAGGACTCCAGCATGGGGATGCCCTCGCGCACCTTCAGGTACTCGGGCAGCGAGCGCCCCGCCTGCCGCATGAACCACACGGGCGTGTGCGACACGGGTTCGCGCCGGCACGCCTTGAGGAAGGTGGACTCGTACGTCGCGGTCGGCTGCTGGCCCTGGGGGCGGTCATTGACGCTCACGCCGAAAAGTCTCGCACGCCGCACAGACGACGAAGCTCGGGGCCAGACAAGCGCCCCCTAAGGGGCGCGGGGAACTGCGCGAGCAACCCAAACCGACTCGCAGCCGCCCCAGAACCGAACCACACCCAATGAACCGCGCACGCACTCACGGTCACCGTCACGAACACGGAGAAACCAAGCCGTTCCCGCCGAACCGCCGGAGGCAGGGGGTGTCTCTCCCTGCGCGAAGGCTCCGTTCCCCTTAATCTTCCCCGCATGGCTGCGGCTCAGGGACGACTGTCGGAAGGCTCTGGCGGAATGGACGACGCGAAGGAGGGGGAGCGAGATGCGATGGAGACGGCTCCGCTCCCCTTCCGGGCCGCTGTCGAAGCGCTGGAGTCCGCGCGGCTGCGGCCCCAGATCGAGATCGACCCGACGAAGCCGCCACGGCGGCTCGCCCCGTTCGCGTACGCGCTGGAGGCCACGGTCGTCGACGGCGACGAGGATCTGGCGGACGGCCGCCTCATCCTGCTCCACGACCCGGCCGGGCACGACGCCTGGCAGGGCTCCTTCCGCCTGGTGACCCTGGTCCGCGCGGAGCTGGAGCCCGAGATGGCCGCGGACCCGCTGCTCCCCGACGTCTGCTGGTCGTGGCTGACCGGCGCGCTCCAGTCCCGCGGCCTCTCGTACGGCGAACCCAGCGGCACCGTCACCCGCGCGAGCTCCCACTACTTCGGCGGCCTCTCAGAGCGCCCGCCCGCCTCCCAGATCGAAATCCGAGCCTCCTGGACCCCCCGCGAGGGCACGGGCGGCGTCCCGGACACGGCCTCCCACCTGGCCTCCTGGTGCGACCTCCTGTCCCAGCTCGCGGGCCTGCCCCCGGCGGGATCGCCCGACGCGTCAGTGGTCTCACTCCCGCAGCGGCGGGATCCGCAGTCCCGATAGAGGGCGCCCCGTCAGAGGCGCGGGGCTGTGACATATGCGGCTCCTCCCACTCTCGGCTCCGCTCGAGCGGGGGACTCCCATGGTGGGCGCGGCAAGCCCCCACCGGCCGACAGCGTACGAACGGTCCTGACGCGCCCCACAAGGGGCGCGGGGCACTGCGCACTCAACCCCCACGCCCCGCGGTCGAACCACCTCCCCGGGCGCCCCTCCACGCCCCCGCAACGCACCGGGCCGTTTATCGATACGACCACTTTCGGCCGCGTAACGAAGCAGAGCGAACTCGTTCGATCTTCGGGTGATCGATCGTGCGTCCGAATTGCACGCATTGTTACTCACCAAATCGTGATCATTCTCTAAAGGCCGACGGGTTTGATGCCGAAGACCTCTGTGACCTTGAAAGCACGGTTCGTCCCGGCTTCATCCCCACAGCCGGTCCCCGTCCCCCACCCAGGAGGCCTGGTGTCCGTTCTCCTCGAGCAGCCCGCAAGCCTGGTCGCCTACCGCCCGAACAAGCCGACCGCGATGGTGGTCGTGGCCGACCCCCGCGTGCGCTCCACCGTCACACGCCACCTGTGGGCGCTCGGTGTTCGCGACGTGATCGAGGCCTCGTCCGTCGCGGAGGCTCGTCCCCGCATCGGCAACCCCCGGGACATCTGCGTCGCAGACGTCCACCTCCCCGACGGCTCCGGCCTCACTCTCCTCTCCGAAACCCGCGCGGCGGGCTGGCCCAACGGTCTGGCCCTCTCCGCCGCCGACGACATCGGCGCGGTACGCAACGCCCTGGCAGGCGGCGTCAAGGGCTACGTGGTCACCGGCACCCGCAACAACGTCGGGCTCCCCACCCGGCCGGGCGTCGCCCCCATCGGCTCGGCCGCGGCCCGTATGCACCGCCGCCCCCCGGGTTCCCCGAGCCACCCGGGTGGCTACCGCGAGCTGTCCGGCCGTGAGGTCGAAGTGCTCCGGCTGGTGGCCGAGGGCCAGTCGAACAAGGCCATCGGCGTCTCGATGGGCCTGTCCGCACTGACCGTCAAGAGCCACCTCGCCCGCATCGCCCGCAAGCTCGGCACGGGCGACCGCGCCGGCATGGTGGCGGTCGCCCTGCGGACGGGAATCATCCACTGAACGAGGTCCGGAAGCACCCATTGAGCATGAGCCGCGGTCATCCACTGATTCAGGATTCGATTCAGGATTCACTGACCTGACTGGTTTACGACCCCCACACGCCCGCCGACGGAACGTTCCGTCGGCGGGCGTCGTACATACACAGATACCCTTGACAGGTGACCGACGCCCAAGAGACCGCAGCAGACAGTTCACTGCGAACCACCGGAGGCGCTCCTCCGGACGACGTCGAACCGGCGCCGATCCCTTTGCTGGAGCCCCGCGACGGAATTCCGCCGGTGATCGCCGACGAGACCTCGCTCGCCGAGGTGATCGCCGCGTTCGAGGCAGGCAGCGGCCCCGTCGCCGTCGATGCCGAACGCGCGTCCGGCTACCGCTACGGCCAGCGCGCCTATCTGGTGCAGCTGCGCCGCGAGGGTGCGGGCAGCGCGCTGATCGACCCGGTCGCCTGTCCGGATCTGTCGGGTCTCGGCGAGGCGCTTTCCGGCGTGGAGTGGGTGCTGCACGCGGCCACTCAGGATCTACCGTGTCTCCGCGAGATAGGCATGATCCCCAGCCGCATCTTCGACACCGAGCTGGCCGGGCGGCTCGCCGGGTTCCCACGGGTCGGCCTCGGCGCGATGGTCGAGGGCGTACTGGGCTTCGTACTGGAGAAGGGGCACTCCGCGGTCGACTGGTCGACGCGTCCGCTGCCCGAGCCGTGGCTGCGCTACGCCGCGCTCGACGTGGAGCTGCTCGTGGACCTGCGGGACGCGCTGGAGAAGGAGCTCGACCGGCAGGGCAAGCTCGAATGGGCCCAGCAGGAGTTCGACGCGATCGCGTCGGCGCCTCCGGCGGAGCCGCGCAGGGACCCGTGGCGCCGCACCTCCGGCATGCACAAGGTACGCCGCCGCCGGCAGATGGCGGTCGTACGGGAGCTCTGGCAGACCCGGGACCGGGTGGCGCAGCGCCGGGACATCTCGCCGGGCAAGGTGCTGGGGGACGCGGCCATCGTGGAGGCCGCGCTCTCTCTTCCGGCCAACGTGCACGCGCTCGCCGCGCTGAACGGGTTCGGGCATCGGATGGGGCGGCGCCAGCTGGAGCAGTGGCAGGCCGCCGTGGACCGGGCGAAGGAGCTGGCGGACGCCGAGCTGCCGCAGCCGGGGCAGCCGGTGACCGGGCCTCCGCCGCCGCGCGCCTGGGCCGAGAAGGACCCGGCGGCCGCGGCCCGGCTGTCCGCGGCGCGGGCCGCGGTGTCGGCGCTGGCCGAGACGCTGACCATGCCGCAGGAGAACCTGATCACCCCGGACACCGTCCGGCGCGTGTGCTGGGAGCCGCCCGCGACACCGGATGCCGAGTCGGTCGCGGCCGCGCTCGCCGGCTACGGGGCGCGGCCGTGGCAGGTCGAGCAGGTCACCCCGGTGCTTGTCGCTGCGCTGGCTGTTGAGGGGTGAAGGACGCGTAGCCGCCGTGGGTTGTTCGGACGTACGGCGGCTGCGGTCCGTTGTGGCTGATCGCGCCCACGCGGCGGAGCCGTATATGTCACAGCCTCGCGCTCCTTGCGGGGCTTACTTCGTCGCCCCCCGTGTGAAGCCGTTGTAGATGAAGCGCTGGAGAAACAGGAAGACGATCAGGGTCGGCAGGATGACGAGGACCGTGCCGGCCGAGATCGTCTCCCAATGCGCTCCGTACGGCCCCTTGAAGCGGAACAGCGACGTGGAGATCACGCCAAGGTCCTCGGACGGCATGTAGAGGAACGGGATGTAGAAGTCGTTGTAGACGGTGATGCCCTTGACGATGACCACCGTCGCGATCGCCGGCTTCAGCAGCGGGAAGATGATCTTCCGGTAGATCGTGAAGGCGTTGGCGCCGTCGAGTCGCGCGGACTCGTCGAGTGAGACCGGGATCGACCGGACGAACTGCAGGAAGATGTAGATCGAGACGATGTCCGTGCCCATGTAGAGCGCGATCGGCGCCCAGCGGGTGTCGAACATGCCGAAGCTGTCGACGATCTGGAAGGTCGCCACCTGGGTGGTCACTCCGGGTACGAGCGTGGCGACCAGGAAGAGCGCGACGACCAGCTTCCTGAAGCGGAACGTGAAGCGGTCGATCGCGTACGCCGCCATCGACCCGATGATCACCGTGCCGGTGACGGAGATGAGCAGGATGAAGGCCGTGTTCCCGAACGCCGAGAGCATCCGGCCGTCCTGGAACGCCGTCAGGTAGTTGCCGAAGTTGAGCAGGTCGTCGGGCAGCTGGAGTGCCCCGCTGTCGTTCGCCATCTCCTTCTCGGACTTGAGGGAGGTCAGCAGGACCACGAGGAGCGGGAGCAGGACGACCACACTGGCGACGACCAGCGAGAGATACGTGAGGGTGCGGGCAATCGTCCGACGGGTCGGGGCGCTCGGACCGCTCTTGGTCATCAGACCGTTCATGGTCATACGAGATCCACCTTGTCGTCCGGGACGAGGCGGCGCTGCACCCAGGTCACCGCCAGGATGATCAGCAGCAGCACGACCGCGGCCGCCGAGGCGAGCCCCGTCTTGTTGAACTGGAAGGCCAGCTTCACCGTCTGGATCACGAAGGTCTCGGTGCCCGTCGCCCCGCCCGTCATGATGTACGGGATCTCGAAGACCGAGAGTGAGCCGGAGATCGAGAGGATCACGCTCAGGCTGAGTACGGGCCTGATGCCGGGCGCGATGATGTGCCGGAACTGCTGCCAGCGGTTGGCGCCGTCCAGCTCGGCGGCCTCGTACAGCTCCCCGGGGATCGACTGGATCGCGCCGAGGAAGAGGACGAAGTTCAGGCCCATGTAGCGCCAGACGGAGACGCCCGCCAGCGACACGTTCGCGGATGCCGGTGTGCCCAGCCAGGCGCGGTCCGTGCCGATGCCGAAGAGGCTCAGTACCGAGTCGAGGGTGCCGCCGTCCTGGAAGAAGTAGAGGAAGACGAAGCCGATCGCGACCCCGTTGATCAGATACGGGAAGAAGAGCACGCCCTTGAAGAAGTTCCGGAAGCGCACGTTGAAGCTCAGGATCGTCGCGAAGTAGAGCGCGGCGACGATCTGGAGCACCGAGGCGGCGAGGTAGTAGCCGCTGACGAAGAAGACCTCGAACAGCTCCGGGCGGGTGAAGAGTTCCACGTAGTTCTCGCCGCCCGTGTAGCTCAGCTCGGGGCTGACCCCGTCCCAGTCGGTGAAGCTGTACGCCACCATGTTGGCGACCGGCGCGTACGTGAACGCGATCAGGAGGACCAGCGGGGCGGCGAGGAAGAGCCACGGAGTGAGGCCCCGCCGGAGCCGAATCCCGCGCGGGGCGCGTGCCGTGGCGCGGGCGGCGGGCGCGGCCGACTTGGGCCGCGCCACTTTCTCGGTCGTGTCCGTCATCAGGACCCCGAGGTCTTCCGCGCCTCGGTCCAGCGCTTGCCCAGATCACCCAGGTAGTCGTCCAGGCTGCCCTTCCTGGCGCCGCGGGCGAGGTCGACGAGATCCTGGCGGTAGTCGGGCTTGTAGATGCCGACCTCCGACTGGTTGTCGATCTCCTTGACCGCCGCGCCCTTCGCGTCGTCGAGCTCCATGAACTTCACGCCCGCGTCCTCGTACGGCTTCAGCACCTCCGGCAGCGGGGCGCCCTTGACCGGCGAGAGGGTCAGGTTGTCGGCCGCGTAGCCGGACTTGTCGGTGAACCAGTCGATCCAGGCGCGGGCCGCGTCCTTGTGGTCGGAGTTGACGTTCACGGCCTGGTTGTAGTCGGGCGACATGGTCGCGCAGAACTTCCCGTCCACCTGGGCCGGGAAGGGCATGAAGCCGATGTCGTCGGGGTTGGCGCCGGCCTGCTTCGCCGCGGCCTGGAACTGGGTGACCGCCCATGACCCGAGCCACATCGTGGCGATGTCGCCCTTCGCCAACTTGGGCTTGGACCCTTCCCAGTTGGTGGTCGTCGGGTCCTTCTCGATGAGCCCCTCGCGCACGATGTCGTGGAGCAGCGTGTCGCCGACGCGCAGATCCTCGCCCTCGGCCCACGGGTCGCCCTCGGCGAGCCTGCTCGTGGCCTGGGCGTCACAGCTGACCGAGCCGTTGACATACGTCCACTGGGTCAGCGGCCACATGTCCTTGAAGTTCGTGTAGTACGGGACCGCGTCGGTCTTGGACTTGACGGCCTTGAGGCCGGCGACGAACTCGGCGGGCGTGGTGGGCCAGTCGGTGACCCCGGCTTCCTTCCAGATCCGCTTGTTGTAGAGGAACCCGGGGACCGCGCCCATCGGGCTCTGCCCGTAGACCTTGCCGTCGACCGTGCTGAAGTCGGTGAAGTGGTACTTCTCGCTCCGCTCGGTCCGCGTGCCCAGCGAGGCGAAGAACTTGGGGTAGTCGTTCTTCTTGATCACGGCGGGGATCATCAGCACATCGCCGTAGTTCTCGGTGTTCATACGGATCTTGACCTCGCCCTCGTAGTCCGTGAGGGCGTCGAACTCGACCTTGACCTTGGGATAGGTCTTGTTGAACTCGGCGGCGTACTTCTTCATCGTGCCGTCCTGCACGAGGTCGGTCCGGTGGGTGAGGACCGTGATCGTGCCGGACACCTTGTCGGCGTCGACGGGGGCCTTGGCGTCCGCGCCCTTCGACGAGCCTCCGCTCCCGGTGCAGCCCGCGGCCAGCAGTGCGGCGGCGAGGAGTGTTCCGGCGAAAGTCGTGCGGCGGTTCGTGCGGTTGTTCGTGCGATGCGTCGTGCGATGCGTCGTGCGGCGGTTCATCTGCACCAGCTCCGTTCAGGGACGGATGAGCACGAGTGGGATGGCTGGTTCCGCACTCTGGCAGGCGTTACTAAACCGGTAAAGTCTCTATTTCGCCAACGATGCCAAAGTGTTTCCCAGCCCTGGTCAGCGGTTGACTAGACCGGTTTAGGAGTGCGCATGCTGGACGTCACGCCGATCCACGAGGGATGGATCCTGCGGCACGACGGGGCCGCGCTCCCCGCCGCGGTGCCGGGCTGTGTGCATACGGATCTGCTGGCGGCGGGGATCATCCAGGACCCGTTCCTCGGACGGAACGAGACCGAGGTGGCGTGGGTGGGGCGGCGCGACTGGACGTACGAGACGGACCTCGCTCCGATCCCGGGCGGGCACGAGCGGACCGATCTCGTCTTCGACGGTCTCGACACCGCCGCGGAGATCCGGCTGGACGGCCGACTCCTGGGCTCCGTACGGAACATGCACCGCTCGCACCGGTTCGACGTCAGGGGTCTGCGCGGCCGGCTCTCGGTGCGCTTCAGGTCCGCGTACGACGAGGCCGAGGCGGTGCGGGGGCGCCTCGGCGAGCGGCCGAACGCCTACCCCGAGCCCTTCCAGTACCTCCGCAAGATGGCGTGCTCCTTCGGCTGGGACTGGGGGCCGACGCTGGTGACGGCCGGGATCTGGAAGCCGGTGCGCCTGGAGCACTGGTCGACGGCCCGGATCGCCCGGGTGCGGCCGGTCGTGACGGTGGATCAGGGTGTGGGCCGGGTCGAGCTGAACGTGGAGGTCGAGCGGACCGGGATCGAGGCGGGGCTCAGACTGGGAGCCCGGATCGGCGGCGTCGAGGCGACCGCGGAGATCGACGGCACCAGCGGGGTCGTACGCCTCGAAGTGCCGGACGTCGATCTGTGGTGGCCGCGCGGATACGGTGAACAGCCGCTGTACGACGTGGAGTTGTGGCTCAGTCACGAAGGCCTGCTCGACATCTGGCGCCGTCGCGTCGGCTTCCGGACCGTCGAGCTGGACCGGGGCGCCGACGAGCACGGCTCCGGCTTCACCTTCGTCGTCAACGGCGAGCGGCTCTTCGCGCGCGGGGTCAACTGGATCCCGGACGACGTCTTTCCGTCCCGGATCACGCGCGAGCGGTACCGCACCCGGCTGACCCAGGCGGCCGACGCGGGCGTCGATCTCGTACGCGTCTGGGGCGGCGGCATCTACGAGAGCGAGGACTTCTACGACGCCTGCGACGAGCTGGGATTGATGGTCTGGCAGGACTTTCCCTTCGCGTGCGCGGCCTATCCGGAGGAGCAGCCGCTCCGCGCCGAGGTGGAGGCCGAGGCGCGTGAGAACGTCGGGCGCCTGATGCCGCATCCCTCACTCGTGCTGTGGAACGGCAACAACGAGAACCTGTGGGGCTTCCGGGACTGGGGCTGGGAGCGGCGGCTGGCCGGGGAATCGTGGGGCGAGGGGTACTACCTGGGCCTGCTGCCGCGTCTGGTCGCCGAGTTGGACCCGACAAGGCCGTACGCGGCGGGCAGTCCCTGGTCCGGTTCCTGGGACCACCACCCCAACGACCCGGCACACGGCACCCACCACTCGTGGGAGGTGTGGAACCGGGACGACTACGCGGACTACCGGCTCCAAGTTCCGCGTTTCGTGGCCGAGTTCGGCTGGCAGGCGCCGCCTGCCTACGCCACGCTGCGGCGTGCCCTGCCGGGTGAGACGCTCACGCCCGACTCTCCCGGCATGCTGCACCACCAGAAGGCCGACGACGGGAACGGGAAGCTGGAGCGCGGGCTCGCACGGCATTTCCCGATGCCCGAAGAAGGCTTCTCCGAGGGCGACTTCGACCGGTGGCACTACCTCACCCAGGTCAACCAGGCTCGGGCCGTCGCCACCGGAATCGAGCACTGGCGCTCGCACTGGCCCGTGTGCGCGGGCACGATCGTCTGGCAGCTCAACGACTGCTGGCCGGTGACGTCCTGGGCGGCCATCGACGGCGACGGCCGGGAGAAGCCGCTCTACCACGAGCTGAAGCGGCTGTACGCGGACCGACTGTTGACTCTTCAACTCCGCTCCCAAGGGCTGGTGTTGGCCGCCATCAATCAGGCGGCCGAGGCGTGGGAGGGCAGTCTGACGCTGCGTCGGATGTCCGTCGAGGGCGTTCTCGTGGCCGAGACGAGTGTGGGGCTGACGGCGGAGGCTCGGGCGGTCGCCGACATCCGTGTGCCGAAGGAGCTGGAACCGGTCGGCCCCAAGGAGTTCCTGGTGGCGGACGCGGAGGGACTGCGGGCTGTGCGCTTCCCGGCGCCCGACCGTGAAGTCCCGTACCCGCGCCCCCGGTTCGACGTGACCGTCGCTCCGGGCGAGGTGACCGTCACAGCCCACACGCTCGTACGGGATCTGCTCCTGCAGGCCGACCGGCTGGCGCCCACGGCGGTGGCCGATCGAGGGCTGGTGACCCTGCTCCCCGGCGAGCGCGTGACCATCGGCGTGCGCGGCTGGGAGACTCCGGATGCCGAGACCGCACGATCCGCCCTGTACTGCGTGGAGCCCGCACGATGACGACACCACCCCGCGTCACGATCAAGGACGTCGCAGCGCGGGCCGGAGTGTCCAAGGGGGCCGTGTCCCTCGCGTTCAACCAGAAGCCGGGGCTGTCCGACGCGACCCGGGACCGGATCTTCGAGGCGGCGCGCGAGCTGGGCTGGGCGCCGAACCTCGCCGCCCGGTCGCTGTCCAGCCGGCGGGTCGACGTGATCGGCCTCGCCATCTGCCGGCCGGCGAAGCTGCTCGGGCTCGAACCGTTCTACATGGAGTTCATCTCGGGCGTGGAGAGCGTGCTGACCGAGCACTCGTGCTCCCTGCTGCTGCGGCTCGTGCGCACGGTGGAGGAGGAGGTCGGGCTCCAGGACTCCTGGTGGCGGGGGAAACAGATCAGCGGGTCGATCCTGGTGGACTTCCAGGGGGACGACCCGCGCGTGCCCGCCGTCGAACGGCTCGGCATGCCCGTCGTGGCCGTCGGGCACCCCTCGCTCACCGGCGGCCTCACCTCCGTGTGGACCGACGACGCCACCGCCGTCACCGAGGCCGTGCGGTATCTCGCGGCGCTCGGGCACCGGCGGGTCGCCCGGGTGGGCGGCGCGGCGGCGCTCGGGCACACGTCGATCCGTACGGCCGCGTTCGACGCGGCGGCGCGGGCGTTGGAACTGGCCGGGGCCTGGCAGGTCGCCACGGATTTCTCGGGGGACGCGGGGGCTCGGGCGACGCGGTCGTTGCTGACCGCAGCGCCCGCGGATCGGCCGACGGCGATCGTGTATGACAACGACATCATGGCTGTGGCGGGGCTGTCGGTGGCTTCAGAGATGGGGCTGTCGGTGCCGGGCGATGTCTCGCTGCTCGCTTGGGACGACTCTCAGTTGTGTCGGCTGACGCATCCGACGTTGTCTGCGATGAGTCATGACGTGCATGGGTTTGGGGCGGAGGTGGCTCGTACGTTGTTCGGGGTGATCACTGGGGATGGTGCGGGGTCTCATCCGGTACCTACGCCGGTGCTTACGCCCCGCGGGTCCACGGCGCCACCAGGGGGATGAGAGCGGATGTCTTATGCGGGGTGCGGGCCGTATGTGGCTGGTCGCGCCCACGCGGCGGAGCCGCATAGGTCACAGCCGCGCGCCCCTTCGGGCGCCCCCCACCACAGCGAGTTTTTATGATGTGACCTTCGCCGCTCCCGTCCCCCGGACTGGGCAGCATGGTTACCCGTAAGTAGCATGGGAGGTGAGCGCGCGCTCAGGCGTGTGTGTCGCGTAGCAGTGCCATCCCGCATCTGGAGGAGAGCCATCGTGCCTCGTACCGTCAGGGACGTCGTCTTCGTCGACGGCGTCCGCACCCCGTTCGGCAAGGCGGGCCCGAAGGGCATCTACCACGAGACCCGCGCCGACGACCTCGTCGTGAAGGCGATCCGGGAGCTGCTGCGCCGCAACCCCGGTCTCGACCCCAAGAAGATCGACGAGGTCGCCATCGCCGCGACCACGCAGATCGGCGACCAGGGCCTGACGCTCGGCCGCACGGCCGGAATCCTGGCCGGGCTGCCGCAGTCCGTCCCCGGGTACTCGATCGACCGCATGTGTGCCGGTGCGCTCACGGCCGTCACGACCACCGCGGGCTCCATCGCCTTCGGTGCGTACGACGCCGTCATCGCCGGTGGTGTCGAGCACATGGGCCGCCACCCGATGGGCGAGGGCGTGGACCCGAACCCGCGGTTCGTGAGCGAGAAGCTGGTCGACGAGTCCGCCCTCTTCATGGGCATGACCGCGGAGAACCTGCACGACCGCTACCCGCACATCACCAAGCTGCGCGCCGACGAGTACGCGGTGCGCTCGCAGGAGAAGGCCGCCAAGGCCTACGCCAACGGCAAGATCCAGCAGGACCTGGTGCCGATCTCGGTGCGCAACACCAACGCGGAGGTCGGCGAGACGGGCTGGGGCCTGGTCACGGCGGACGAGCCGATGCGCCCCGGCACGACGCTGGAGAACCTCGCCGGTCTCAAGACGCCGTTCCGCGTGCACGGCCGGGTCACCGCCGGTAACGCGGCCGGTCTGAACGACGGCGCCACCGCCTCGATCATCGCCTCCGAGGACTTCGCCCGCGAGCACAACCTGCCGGTCAAGATGCGTCTCGTCTCGTACGCCTTCGCGGGCGTGGAGCCCGAGGTGATGGGCTACGGCCCCATCCCGGCGACCGAGAAGGCCCTCGCCAAGGCCGGTCTGTCGATCGAGGACATCAACCTCTTCGAGATCAACGAGGCGTTCGCGATCCAGGTCCTGGCCTTCCTCGACCACTACGGCATCGCCGACGACGACGCGCGCGTCAACCAGTACGGCGGCGCCATCGCGTACGGCCACCCGCTGGCCTCCTCCGGCGTCCGGCTGATGACGCAGCTGGCCCGCCAGTTCGAGGAGCAGCCGGAGGTCCGTTACGGCCTCACCACCATGTGCGTCGGCTTCGGCATGGGCGCCACGGTCATCTGGGAGAACCCGCACCACAAGGACGCCGGAGGCGACAAGTGAGCACCGCTGAACTCCTGAAGGGCGCGGCCGAGCTGTTCCCCGACGAGGTCGTGACGTCCGCGAACGTACGCCACCTCGACCTGCCGTTCGGCGCCGGGCGCTTCGCGCTCATCACGCTGGACAACGGCTTCGACCACACCAAGCCGACCACCTTCGGCCCGGCCTCGCTGGCGAACCTCAACACCGCGATCGACCAGGTCGAGAAGGATGCCGCGGCCGGCGAGATCATCGGTGTCGGCGTCACCGGCAAGCCGTTCATCTTCGCGGTCGGCGCGGACCTCAAGGGCGTGGAGCTCCTGAAGAACCACGACGACGCGCTCGCCATCGGCAAGGGCGGCCACGAGGTCTTCAAGCGCCTGTCGGCCCTGGCTGTACCCACCTTCGCGTACTACAACGGCGCGGCGATGGGCGGCGGCGTCGAGGTCGGGCTGCACTGCGAGTACCGCACGGTGTCGAAGGCGATCGCGGCCTTCTCGCTCCCCGAGGTCTTCCTGGGCCTCGTCCCCGGCTGGGGAGGCTGCACGCTGCTTCCGAACCTCATCGGCGCCGACAAGGCCGTCTCGGTCGTCATCGAGAACTCGCTCAACCAGAACAAGCAGCTCAAGGGCCAGCAGGTCTACGACCTCGGTATCGCCGACGCCATCTTCGAGGGCGCGGACTTCCTGGAGCAGTCGCTGCTCTGGACGGCGTCCGTCCTCAAGGGCGACATCGCGGTCGAGCGTCCGGTGATCGACCGCGGCGAGGCCTGGGACCAGGCCGTCGCCAAGGGCCGGTTCATCGCCGACGGCAAGGTGCACGGGGCGGCTCCGGCCGCGTACCGCGCGCTGGACATCATCGCCGCGGCCAAGAACGGTGACCTGCAGCAGGGGTACGACGCCGAGGACGTGGCCCTCGCCGACCTGATCATGGGCGGCGAACTCCGGTCCGGCATCTACGCGTTCAACCTCGTCCAGAAGCGCGCCAAGCGCCCGGCGGGTGCGCCGGACAAGAACCTGGCGCGTCCGGTGACGAAGGTCGGTGTCGTGGGTGCGGGCCTGATGGCCTCGCAGCTCGCTCTGCTCTTCCTGCGCCGTCTGGAGGTGCCGGTCGTGCTGACCGACATCGACCAGGAGCGCGTCGACAAGGGTGTGGGCTACGTCCACGCCGAGATCGACAAGCTGCTCGGCAAGGGCCGGATCAACCAGGACAAGGCCAACCGCCTGAAGGCCCTGGTCACCGGTGTCCTCGACAAGGCCGAGGGCTTCTCCGACGCGGACTTCGTCATCGAGGCCGTGTTCGAGGAGATCGGCGTCAAGCAGCAGGTGTTCGCGGAGGTCGAGGCGGTCGCCCCGGCGCACGCGATCCTCGCCACCAACACCTCGTCCCTGTCGGTGTCGGAGATGGCGTCGAAGCTGAAGAACCCCGAGCGGGTCGTCGGCTTCCACTTCTTCAACCCGGTCGCGATCCTCCCCCTCCTGGAGATCGTCCGCGGCGAGCAGACCGACGACGCCTCGCTGGCCACGGCCTTCGCCGTCGCCAAGAAGCTGAAGAAGACGGCTGTTCTGGTGAAGGACGCCCCTGCGTTCGTCGTGAACCGCATCCTCACGCGCTTCATGGGCGAGATCCAGAACGTCATCGACGAGGGCACGTCGGTCGAGGTCGCGGAGAAGGCTGTGGAGCCCCTGGGCCTCCCGATGTCTCCTCTCGTCCTCCTCGAGCTGGTCGGCCCCGCGATCGGTCTGCACGTCTCGGAGACCCTCAACCGGGCCTTCCCGGACCGCTTCACGGTCTCCCCGAACCTCGCGGCCGTCGTCAAGGCGGGCAAGCGCGGCTTCTACGTGTACGACTCCGGGAAGCCGGAGCTCGACCCCGAGGTCGCGGCTCTGCTGAAGCAGGGCGATGTCGTCCTGACCGAGGAGCAGGTGCGGGCCCGGGTGCTCGACGCCGTCGCCCAGGAGATCGGGCTCATGCTCGACGAGGGTGTCGTGGCCGAGGCCCAGGACATCGACCTGTGCCTGATCACGGGCGCCGGCTGGCCCTTCCACCTGGGCGGCATCACGCCGTACCTGGACCGCGAGGGTGTGTCGGAGCGCGTGAACGGCAAGAAGTTCCTGGCTCCGGGCGTGGCGTCGGTTCCGGCGTGACACCGAACGCGAGTACGTGAAGAGGGGCCCTCCGCCGGTCGGCGGAGGGCCCCTCTCTCATGCGCTCGCGTCGTCCTGCTCGGCCGCGGCGGGCCGCGCCCTCAGTTCGGCCTTCTCCGCGTCCAGGACGGCTCTGCGCCTATGGGCGACGTACAGCTCGTGCGGGTCAGACCTCCTGCCACGCCCTCAGCGCCAGCCCCGGCTCGTCCTTGCGGCGGGTGACGAGGAGGCGGCCGGACGACGGGGACAACGTTGCCGCGACCACACGGCCGTCGGCGTCCTCCGTCAGCGACACCTGGGCGTCCGGCGGCAGTTGGGGACCGGACTCGGTCCACCAGGCGCCGGCGGACTCCAGTTCGGTCGGGTAGGCGGCGAAGGCGACCCGGCCGCCGGCCGTGCACTGGGCCAGCAGAGTGCAGTCCTGGTCCTCGATCAGGCAGCGGACGGCCGCCACGGGGCCGGGACCGGCGGCGGTGAGCAGCGCGACGGGCTCCTCGCCGGCTCGCCAGGCGCACAGGGTGTCCGTCTCGTCCGTGAAGAACAGGGTCACGTGCTCCTCGGAGGTGGCCAGCGCCCGCAGGGTCCCCGGCCTGGCCGCCACCTTGAGCGGTGCCTCGTCGAGTGCCGGGATGTGGCCCGATCCCGCCTGGGTCCAGCGCAGGATGCCGTCCGGCGAGGTCGCGTACAGCTCGACACGTCCCGAGGCGCGCGTCACGGCCGCCAACTCCCCTTCCACGTCGCGGCCTTTGAGGTCGCGCCAGGGGCCCCAGCCGCCGCGTTCCTTCTGGCCACGCATGCTCACGCCGCCGCCCGCGTTGCGTACGAAGACGTGGGCGCGGCCCTCGGCGTCGACGGCGACGGCCGGGACGCCGGTCCGGTCGCCCGTCTTGTTCGGGTGCCCCAAGGGGGTCCAGTCGAGAGCGGCGAGCAGCGGCCGGAAGTGCGTGGTGTGGACGAGCCCGGCCTCGCCGGGGACGGTGGGCCGCCACGAGGCCAGATGAGCGTATTGGTCGGCTCCTTGGCCCACGCCCAGCACGGGCTGCACGCGCTGGGCGCCACCGACCGCGCGGGGCGCCGCCTCCCAGGCGCCGCCCGGGTGGTGCTCGGCCCGGCACCACACCGCTTCCTCACGCGGGGCGTAGGCGCTGAGTCGGCCGTCCCGGTGGCTTATGAGCCAGTCGCCGTTACATGTGCGGACCATTGACACTCCCCCACTCTAATCGGGCCGCGTGATCCGCCTCATGCGGCCCTGGCCTCGTGCGACCCTGGCCTGATGGACGCCCCTCTCCTCCTGATCGTCGACGCCGCCAACGTGGTCGGATCCGTGCCCGACGGCTGGTGGCGCGATCGCCGGGGTGCCGCGGAGCGCCTCCGGGACCGGCTCGTCCCGTACGCCACCGAGGGGCTTCCGGAACACCCGGGTCCGCTGGACGTCGTCCTTGTGGTCGAGGGAGCCGCCCGTGGGGTGGCCTCCGTCCCGGACGTACGGGTCGACCCGGCGTCCGGCAGCGGCGACGACCGGATCGTGGAGCTGGCCGCCGAGGCCGCGGGGCGCCCGTGCCTTGTGGTCACGGCCGACCGCGAACTGCGGCGCAGGGTGGCCGAGTTGGGGGCGGACGTCACGGGCCCGCGGACGGTCCGGCCCTAGCTCTCGCCCCGACTCGCTTGCGATCCGGCCCCGTAGTCTCCGCCGAAGCGGGGACTACGGGGCCGGTGAGTCGCGGTGTTCGGCTACTGGGCGTCACTGCCCGGCGGCTTCAGAACCTGGCCGACCGTGGTCTCCTCGTGCCGTCCGAGGCGGCTGTGGGAGCGGCCGTACAGGAAGTACACGAAGAAGCCGATCGCCATCCAGACGCCGAACCGCACCCAGGTCTCGGCGGGCAGGTTCAGCATCAGCCACAGCGAGGCGAGGACGGACACGATCGGCAGGAAGGGCACCAGCGGGGTGCGGAAGGAGCGGTGCAGCTCGGGACGGGTGCGACGGAGGATGATCACGCCGAACGCGACGACGACGAAGGCGAACAGCGTGCCGATGTTCACCAGCTCGGCGAGTTCGCTCAGGCTGGTGAAGCCCGCGACGATCGCGATGATCACGCCGAGCAGGATGGTCGGCCGGTGCGGGGTCTTGAAGCGCGGATGGACGCGGGAGAAGAAGCGCGGCAGCAGTCCGTCGCGGCTCATCGCGAAGAAGACCCGGGTCTGGCCGAGGAGCAGGATCATGCAGA
Source organism: Streptomyces sp. 2A115 (assembly GCF_052245575.1). Classification (NCBI taxonomy): domain Bacteria; kingdom Bacillati; phylum Actinomycetota; class Actinomycetes; order Kitasatosporales; family Streptomycetaceae; genus Streptomyces; species Streptomyces sp. 2A115. Next base: position 47,034 of record NZ_JBQQCG010000033.1, read on the forward strand.
CCGTGGTCAGGCCGACGGCGGCGCCGAAGCTGATGAAGCCCGCGTACCAGGGGTGCCCGGTGGCCTTGAACGCGTCGGCCAGCGGAGCGTCCACCGAGAGCCGGGTGTAGTTCTGCATGCCGGTGACGACGATCGACACCGCGACGTACAGAGTCGTGCAGATGAGCAGCGAGCCGAGAATGCCGCGCGGCATGTCCCGCTGCGGGTTCCTGGTCTCCTCGGCGGCCGTGGCCACGACGTCGAAGCCGATGAAGGCGAAGAAGACGACGGAGGCCGCGGTGAAGATGCCCATCACACCGAAGTTGCCGGGTGCCCAGTTGAACATCAGCTGGATGAGGGGGGATTGGAGACTGTCGCCGGCCGGCACCGGCTTGGAGTCCGGGATGAACGGGTCGTAGTTGTCGCCCTCGATGAAGAAGGCACCGGCGATGATCACGACGAGGACGACGGTCACCTTGATGGCGACCACGAGCGAGGTGATCCGTGCCGAGAGCTTCATGCCGAGCACGAGGATGCCGGTGAGCACCAGGACCAGCGCGGCGGCGAGGATGTCGAAGCCGAAGCCGTCGGCGCCCTCTCTGCCGCTGAGCGCCTCGGGGAGCTGCCACCCCGCGTTGTCCATCAGCGAGGCGACGTAGCCGGACCAGCCGACGGCCACCACCGCCGTGCCCAGCGCGAACTCGAGGACCAGGTCCCAGCCGATGATCCAGGCGGGCAGTTCACCGAGCGAGGCGTACGAGAAGGTGTACGCGGATCCGGCGACCGGGACCGTGGAGGCGAACTCGGCGTAGCAGAGCGCGGCGAGCGCGCAGACGACCCCGGCCGCGACGAAGGCCAGGGCTACGGACGGGCCGGCGTTGTTCCTGGCGACCGTACCGGTGAGAACGAAGATGCCGGTGCCGATGATGACACCGACGCCGAAGACCGTCAGGTCCAGGGCGGACAGGGATTTCTTGAGCGCGTGCTCGGGTTCCTCGGTGTCCAGGATGGACTGCTCGACCTTCTTCGTCCTGAAGAGGGTGCTGCTCACGGTCGTACCTCCCACGCTGAGTCGACCTCGACATGATCGAGACATGATCGAGAGGGGGCGTGGTCCGTATGCCCCGGCGCGGCGGGTTTCACGCGAATGGGCCGGTTTCACCACCGTAAAGGATGCTGAAACCGGCCCATCGGGACGCGTCGGTCGCGACCTGGCATCGCGTCAGTCGCGTACGGGCTCCACCGCGTCCACGGCCTCGGCGGCGGTGCGCTCGATGGGGGTCCCCCCGCTCGGGCGGAGCCGGGAGTGGGGGAGGCCGTCGAGCTTGGCGACGAGACCGGTGACCTGGCGCGCGATGTCCGGCGCGGTCAGTCCGATCTCGGCCATGACCTCCTTGCGGGAGGCGTGGTCGAGGAAGCGCGGCGGGATCCCGAAGTCCCGCAGCGGTACGTCGACGCCCGCGTCGCGCAGGGCCTGCGCGATCGCCGAACCGACGCCGCCGACGCGGGAGTTGTCCTCGACGGTGACGACCACGCGGTGCTGCTCGGCGAGCGGGGCCATGGCCTCGTCGACCGGCTTGACCCAGCGGGGGTCGACGACGGTCGTGGTGATGCCCTGCTTGTCGAGGAGGCCGGCGATCTCCAGGCACATCGGCGCGAGCGCGCCGACCGAGACGAGGAGCACGTCCGGAGCGTCGGTGCCCGGCTCGCGCAGCACGTCCATGCCGCCGATCCGGCCCACGGCGGGGACGGCGGGCCCGACCGCGCCCTTGGAGAAGCGGACCACGGTCGGCGCGTCGTCGACCTCGACGGCCTCGCGCAGCTGGGCGCGGACCTGGTCGGCGTCGCGCGGGGCGGCCAGCCGCAGGTCTGGGACGACCTGGAGGATGGACATGTCCCACATACCGTTGTGCGAGGCGCCGTCGGTGCCGGTGATGCCGGCCCGGTCGAGGACGAAGGTGACGCCGCACTTGTGCAGGGCCACGTCCATCAGCACCTGGTCGAAGGCGCGGTTGAGGAAGGTCGCGTAGACGGCGAAGACGGGGTGCAGCCCACCGGCCGCGAGGCCGGCCGCGGAGACCGCGCCGTGCTGCTCGGCGATGCCGACGTCGTAGATGCGGTCCGGGAAGGCGTCCGCGAACTTCTTCAGGCCGACCGGCTGCAGCATCGCCGCGGTGATCGCGACGATGTCCTCGCGCTCCCTGCCGAGTTCGACCATCTCGTCGCCGAAGACGGAGGTCCAGTCGGCGCCCGAAGCCTTGATCGGCAGGCCTGTGTCGGGGTGGATGGGACCGATGCCGTGGAAGCGGTCGGCCTCGTCCCGGAGGGCGGGCTGGTAGCCGCGGCCCTTCTCGGTGAGGCAGTGCACGATGACCGGGCCGCCGAACCGCTTTGCGCGCACGAGCGCCGACTCCAGGGCCTCGATGTCGTGGCCATCGATCGGGCCGACGTACTTGAGGCCGAGGTCCTCGAACATGCCCTGGGGGGCGATGAAGTCCTTGAGGCCCTTCTTGGCGCCGTGCAGGGTCTCGTAGAGGGGCCTGCCGACGACGGGCGTGCGCTCCAGCAGGTCCTTCCCGCGGGCCAGGAAGCGCTCGTAGCCGTCGGTGGTGCGCAGGGTCGCCAGGTGGTTGGCGAGGCCGCCGATGGTGGGTGCGTACGAACGCTCGTTGTCGTTGACGACGATGACCAGCGGGCGGTCCTTGGCGTCCGCGATGTTGTTGAGCGCCTCCCAGGCCATGCCTCCGGTGAGGGCGCCGTCGCCGATGACCGCGACCACGTGGTCGTCTTTTCGGCGGACCTCGTTGGCTTTCGCGAGGCCGTCGGCCCAGCCGAGGACCGTGGAGGCGTGCGAGTTCTCGATGACGTCGTGCTCGGACTCGGCCTGCGAGGGGTAGCCGGACAGGCCGCCCTTCATCTTGAGCTTCGAGAAGTCCTGACGGCCCGTGAGCAGCTTGTGGACGTAGGACTGGTGTCCGGTGTCCCACAGGATCCTGTCCTGCGGGGATTCGAAGACGCGGTGCAGGGCGATGGTCAGCTCGACGACACCGAGATTGGGGCCGAGGTGGCCGCCGGTCTTGGAGACCGCGTCGACGAGGAAGGTCCGGATCTCGTCGGCCAGCTGGTCCAGCTGCTCCAGGCTGAGCCGGTCCAGATCGCGCGGTCCCCTGATGCGGGTCAGCAGCGGCACCCGTGCCTCCTTGCAGTAGAGCTGATCGAGCTTTGCCGGGTCTGTCGAGTCTAATGTTCCGCCTTTTCCGGCGGAGTCCGGGCTGTGCGTCGTACGTCACGCGATCGGCCGTACAACATCTCGCCCATTGACCCGTCCACCAAACGTGTACGAGCACAGCGGGTGGAAGCATGACGGACATCACAGTCCGCCCGGTCACGGTCTGAGAAACGCCAAACGTCGGCTTCCACGACCAAACCAGGTCATGGAAACCGACGTCAGGCCGCCGCCCCCGCAAGGGGCGCGGGGAACTGCGCGACCAGCCACGAACAACCCACAGCTCACAAACGCCGCGCAACTCCCACGACGCCCTCTGCCAAACCGCTACGCCCGCCCCGCGGTCTTCTGCGTCTTGCGGGTGATGGAGTCGATGACGACCGTGGCGAGCAGCACACCACCGGTGACCATGTACACGACCGGCGTAGCGATGCCCTCGAGCGCCAGCCCGTACTGGATCGAGGTGATCACCATGACACCGAGCAACGCGTTCCACGTACGCCCGCGCCCACCGAAGAGGCTGGTGCCACCGATGACGGCCGCCGCGATGACGTTCATCAGAAGGTCACCCGCACCGGCACTCTGGTTCGCCGCGGCGATCTTCGAGGCCCAGAACAGACCACCGACCGCGGCGAAGAAGCCCGCGATGCCGAACACGGAGATCCGTACCGCCGTGACGTTGATACCCGCACGCCGGGACGCCTCGACGCTGCCGCCGAGCGCGAAGATCTTGCGGCCGTAGCCCGTACGACGCAGCACGAAGTCCGTGATCACCAGGACCAGGATGAACAGCAGCAGCGCCAGCGGCAGGCCCTTGTACTGGTTGAACATGATCGCGGCGGCGAAGGCGACGATCGCCAGCACCGCGGTGCGCACCACGAGGTCGACGAGCGGCCGGGCCGGGATGCCCGCGGCCTCGCGGCGACGGCTGTCCAGGAAGGAGCTGACGAAGAACAGCGCGACCGCGACGATGGCGAGCCCGTAGGCGGCCGCGACGTCCGAGAAGTAGTACGTGGTCAGCTTGCCGACCACGCCGTCGCCGTCGATGTTGATGGTGCCGTTCTCGCCCAGGATCTGGAGCATGAAGCCGAGCCAGAACAACAGTCCTGCCAGGGTGACCGCGAACGCGGGCGCCCCGATCCTGGCGAAGAAGAACCCGTGCATCGCGCCGATGGCCGCACCGCCGGCGAGGGCGATGAGTACGGCCAGCCACTCGTTCACGCCGTGCGTGACGCTCAGGACGGCCATGAGGGCGCCCGCCACACCACTGACCGAGCCGACCGACAGGTCGATCTCGCCGAGCAGCAGCACGAAGATGATGCCGACGGACATCATGCCGGTGGCGACCATCGCGACGGCGATGTTGTTGAGGTTCTCGGCGGAGAGGAAGGCCGAGTTGAGGCTCTGGAAGATGACACAGATGACGATGAGGCCGACGACGACCGGGATGGAGCCCAGGTCACCGGCGCGCATCTTGCGCTTGAACTCGTCGAAGTAGCCAGCGAAGCCGCGCTCGCGCACCAGCAGCCGGGGGTCGACGGCGACGTCGGCGCCCGCGGCGGCCTCGGGGTTCTCGACGACGTGCGCGTCCTCCGGCGTCACAGAGGTCTTGTCGATGCTCACTTCTGAACCTCCCCGTTACCGCGCGCCGCACGACGGGTCACGGCGTTGTCCGTGGCACCGGTGATGGCGGAGATGATCTCTTCCTGCGAGGTGGTCTTGACCTCGAACACGCCGTTGTTGCGGCCGAGCCGGAGCACGGCCACCTTGTCGGCGACGGCCTTCACGTCGGCCATGTTGTGGCTGATGAGGAGGACCGCGTGACCGCGCTCGCGCAGCCGCTCGACCAGGTCGAGGACCTGGGCGGTCTGCTCGACACCGAGGGCCGCGGTGGGCTCGTCGAGGATGACCAGTTTGGGCTCGCCGAGCATGGAGCGGGCGATGGCCACGGTCTGGCGCTGACCGCCGGAGAGCGAGGCGATCGGGATGCGCACGCTGGGGATGCGGATCGACAGCGTCTTGAGCAGCTCGAGGGAGCGGCGCTCCATCTCGACCTCGTCCAGGACGCCGCGCTTCATCACCTCGCGGCCCAGGTAGAGGTTGCCGACGACGTCGATGTTGTCGCACAGCGCGAGGTCCTGGTAGACGGTCGCGATGCCCAGGTTCTGGGCGTCGTGCGGCTTGTTGATCTGGACGGTCTTGCCGTCCCATTCGATGACACCCTCATCGATGGGGTGCACGCCGGCGATCGTCTTGACCAGCGTGGACTTTCCGGCGCCGTTGTCGCCGACGAGGGCGACCACCTCGCCGGCGTGGACCTCGAGCTCTACGTCGGTGAGCGCCTGGACGGCACCGAACCGCTTGGAGACCCCGCGCAACGCCAGAACAGGCGTAGCGGACACGTTAACCATCTCCTTCGCCGCCTGACCCGGCGGGAGGTTGTGCAGAAGAATGTGGAGGGAAGTGAAGTGTTCCTTCCGGCGCCCCGCCCTAGCTTGCGGGGCTGGTGGTTGCGGGGCGCCGGAGGGGCTTCGAGTACGCAAGTCCCGTACGGGCATCAAGCCCCGCACGGGAATTCACTGGGAACTCCCGTACGCGGTAAGGGACCTGCCGGTACCTAGTTCAGGCCGACCTTGCCGCAGGCGGTCTTGAACTTGGCGGTGCAGATCTCGTCGACCGTGTAGATGCCGTCCTTGATGACGGTGTCGTTGATGTTGTCCTTGGTCAGCGAGATGACCGGGACGAGCACCGAGGGGACGCCCTTGGTGGTGGGGCTGTCGACCTCGGTCTTGGCGATGGAGTCGAGCGACTTGCCCTGGGCGAGGGCGACGGCCATCTCCGCGGCGACGTCCGCCTCCTGCGGGTAGGGCTTGTAGACGCTCATGAACTGCTCACCCGCGACGATGCGCTGCACACCGGCGAGCTCCGCGTCCTGGCCGGTGACCGGCGGGAGCGGGGAGACGCCCGCGGCCTTCAGGGCGGTGATGATGCCGCCCGCCATGCCGTCGTTGGCGGAGTAGACACCGACGATGTTGTTCTTGCCGACCGCGGAGATCGCGCCTTCCATGTTGGCGTTGGCGTTCTCCGGCTTCCACTCCTTGGTGTCGTACGACTTCTCGATGTCGACCTTGCCCTGGAGCTCGGACAGCGCGCCCTTCTTGAAGAGGGCGGCGTTCGGGTCGGTGCTCGCGCCGTTCATCATGACGATCTTGGCGGCGGGCGTGGCCTTGCTGCCCAGGGCGTCCAGGAGCGCCTTGCCCTGGACGCGGCCGACCTCTTCGTTGTCGAACGAGGTGTAGGCGTCGATCGGGCCCTCTGCCAGGCGGTCGTAGGCGACGACCGGGATGTCCGCGTCCTTGGCCTTCTTCACCGAGTTCGCGATGGCCTTGGAGTCCACCGCGTCCACGATCAACACATCCACCTTGTTGGTGATCATCGTGTCGACCTGCTGGTTCTGGGTGGTCGCGTCCTGCTTGGCGTTGGCGTAGACGATCTCGGCCTTGTTGTTCGTGAGCTCCTTGACCTTCTTCTCGATCAAGGGCTTGTCGAACTTCTCGTAGCGCGCGGTCTGGTTCTCCGGCAGGAGCAGGCCGACCTTGATGTCGTCGCCCTTGGCTGCGGACCCGGTGGAGTCGTTGTCGTCACCCGACTCCTCGGCGCTGCCACAGGCAGCCAGCGAGACAGCCATCGCACCTGCGGCAATGGCAAAGGCGGCACGACGCATACGCGTGTTCACTTCAGAAACCTCCCTGACGAGGCCGCGACGTTGCGACCGAGGTGACTGGAAGTCAACTCGGCCACTTGTGCGACGTCAAGAAGTAAATCCTTAACGAGATGGCAACGGTGCCATCCGTTCTCTAAGTGAAGGCAGGTGTGGCCGCAGTGAGCGTCCCGTCCAAAAGGGTTGAATCACCCATCTCGCTGAGTGCGAGAGCGAGTGCCCCGAGGACCTCCGCCCGACCGCCAAGTGCCCCTGGCAGAACGGAAAGCTGGCGTGCCGCGCTGGGGATCGCATAGCGGCCGACCGACTCCCTGATGGGCCCGAGAACGAGCTCTCCGGCCTCGGCGAGATCGCCTCCGAGGACCACCCGGCTCGGGTTGAGCAAGTTGCAGAGATTGGCGACTCCACTGCCGATGTGGCGGCCGACGTCGGCGATCACCCGACGACAGCCCGGATCTCCGTCCCTCGCCAGTCGCACGACACCTTCCATCGTCAGATCCGTGCCATGGCTGGACTGGAGGAGCGGTAGCACATAGCGCGCGGCCGCGAAGGTCTCCAGACAGCCCCGGTTGCCACAGCGGCAGACAGGGCCGGACTCATCAAGAGTAATATGCCCGATTTCTCCCGCTGTGCCACCGGGGCCGCGATAGATCTTGCCGTTGATGACGAGGCCGGCACCGACACCGCTCGCGACCTTGATGTACGCCAGGTCCCGAACGCCCCGGCCGCTCCCCCAGACGAGTTCGCCGAGGGCACCGAGGTTGGCGTCGTTGTCCACGTGCACCGGCACGCCGAGGCGCCCCCGCAGCTCCTCGGCGGGCTTGGTGCCCGTCCAGCCCGGCAGGATCGCGGTCGAGCCGAGCGTGCCGGACTCCACGTCGATCGGTCCCGGAACGCCGAGACCGACGCCCGCGATCTTGGTGCGGTCGACTCCGGTGGCCGCGATCAGGCGGCTGACCAGCTGTTCCGCCCGGTCGAGGCCCTGCGCGGCGGAGGCGTCCACGTCCAGCGGCTCGGACTCCTCGGCCAGCACCTGGTGGGCGAGATTTCCGACCGCGACGCGCAAATGCGTGTGTCCGAAGTCGACGCCGATCACGATGCCGGCGTCGCCGCTGAGGCTGACGCTGCGGGCCCTGCGGCCGCCCGCCGAAGTGGGCGTGACCTCGACCGTTCCGCCGTCCTTGAGCTCCCGGACGATGTTGGAGACCGTGGCGGCGGACAGCCCCGTCGTCCTCGCGATCTCCGCCTGCGTGAGCGATCCGGCCAGGCGCACCGCGCGTACGACCCGTTCGAGATTTGCTCGGTGCAGCGACGACTGCGAACCGGGAGTCTCCACGACGACCTCCTGCGTACGGGGCCGCCTCGGCGAGGCCCCGTCTATGTCCAACTAGTGAACTCTAAGCTGAGCGTTGGGCCTGCCTCCCGTCAAGAGGTTGAGCGAGGAGCGCTGTCTTCGCACCCGTATACGCAAGGGTGGCCCCGGTTTCATTCCGGGACCACCCTCGCAAACCGAACCGACAGCCGAACCGTTACTTGAGGGCGCCCGCGGTGAGGCCCGCCTGCACCTGGCGCTGGAAGATCACGTACACGACCAGGACCGGCAGCATCGCGATCATCATGCCGGCCATCAGGGCGCCCCAGTCGTTCTCGTAGCCCTGCTGCAAGGCGATCGTGGCGAGGCCCTGGGTGAGGACGTACTTGTCCTCTTCCTGGTTGAGCACCATGGGCAGCAGGTACTGGTTCCACTGCCCCAGGAAGTTGAAGATCCCGATGCTGATCAGGCCCGGCTTGGCCATCGGCAGCATCACCTGGAAGAAGGTCCGGGTGTGCGACGCCCCGTCGATCAGGGCCGCCTCGGCGACGGTGGTCGGCAGCGTCCGGAAGAACGCCGTCATGAAGAACACCGTGAACGGGAGCGAGTACGCGATGTAGACGAGGATCAGACCCTGGTACGTGGCGAGCAGCGAGGATCCCGGGAAGTCCCGCAACACGAAGAAGAGCGGGATGACCAGCATGAACACCGGGAACGACATACCGGCCACGAACATGAAGTAGATCAGCCGGTTGCCCGGGAAGGTGAAGCGGGCCAGCACGTACGCGGCCATGGAACCGAGCACCATCGTCCCGATCACCGAACCGCCCACGACGATGATGGTGTTGACGAAGTACTGGCCCATGTTCGCCTTGTTCCAGGCGTTGGCCCAGTTCTCGAAGTGGAACGAGGTGGGCAGGCCCCAGGGGTCGGTGAGGATGCCGTTGCTGGTCTTGAACGAGCTCCAGAGCACCCACAGCAGCGGTACGCCCACCATGAGCGCCCACACGATGAGCATGCCGTGTGAGAAGACGTGGAGTACTCCGCCCTCGGAGCTGCGACCGTCGGTCGGGCCGAGCTTCTTGGTGACGCTCGGGCGGGGTTCGTCCGCCGGGGCCACCTTGTCGATTTCGGTCGTCATCCGCCGTACCCCTAGAACTCGATCCGCTCACGGCGCGCGAAGCGCAACGTGAGCACTGCGAACGTCATGGTCACGATGAGCATCGCGATGCCCATCGCGGACGCGTAGCCGAACTGGCTGTCGCGGAATGCCGTGAGGTAGAGGCGCAACGGCATGACGTCGGTGGCGCCGTCGGGACCTCCCATGTTCACCGACATGATCTGGACCAGGGCGAAGCCGTCGAGGGCGATGATCCCCATGTACACCCAGCCGGTCTGCACCGTGTCCCACAGGAGCGGCAGCGTGATGCGGAAGAAGGTGTGGACGCGGTTGGCGCCGTCGAGGAGCGCCGCCTCGTAGATGTCACGGGGAATGGACGCCATCGCCGCCGAGAACAGCACCACGTAGAAGCCGACGTGCGACCAGATCATCACGGCCATGATGCAGAGCAGGGCGAGGCTCTTCTCGCCCAGCCAGGAGTTCTGCCAGCTGTCCAGACCCACCGCGCCGAGCAGGGAGTTGAGCATGCCGTCGTCCGGATCGGGGTTGTAGATGTTGAACCAGATGACGGCGATGATCGTGATCGAGATGACCTGCGGGAAGAAGAAGACGAAGCGGTAGATACTCGTACCGGTGACGCCGGTGATCACTTCGTTCTTCTTGCGTTTTCCGCCGAGATTGAGCATGAAGGCGAAGAACAGGCCGAGCCCGAGCGTGATGACCGGGACGGCGATCAGCATGTAGACGTTGTGGCGCAGCGCGTTCCAGAAGTCCTCGCTGTCCCACAGCTTTTCGAAATTCTCGAAGCCGACGAACTTCGCCGTTCCGACGAGACCCGACCAGTCGGTCAACGAGATCTGGAACGCCTGGACGAACGGCGAGATCACGAAGACCGCGTAAATGATCACTGGTAGGGCCAGGAAGCCCACGATGAATCGGTACTTGCCGTGTTGCATTGCGCTTCCCGGCCCTTCCCCTTTGTCTGCCGCGTTGCCGGACTGGCGGTCTACTTCTCGCTACTTCTCACGCGTGAACTTCTGGACGGAGTCGTCCTTCTTGACCGCGTCGGCGTACGCCTGCGTCTTCTTGATCCAGTCGGCGGCCTTCAGGTCACCGGTGAGGAGCTGGCCGGTGAGACCGCCGATCTTCTCGTCGGTGAGCGTCGGGTACCACTCCTGGAGCTGGAGACTGATGAGGTTGTCACCGGCCGCCTTGAAGACACTGCTCGCGGAGGCAAGACCCGGCGAGAGAGTCATGCCCTCGGTTGCATCGACCACACAGGTCAACGACTTGACCTTCGTCGCGAAGTTCTGCGCGTGCTTCTTGGAGAGCATGATGCGAAGGAGCTCCATGCCACCTGCGGGGTTCTTCCCCTTGCCGGCCACGATGTACGGCTCACTCGGCTCGCCGCGCAGCGTGCCGTGCGGCATCTTGTCGCCGGAGCCGCCGTCGAAGAGGGCGCCGACCGCCATCTGGAAATCCTTCGGCGTGGTCGGGGCGGCCTCGTTCTCCACCCAGGAGCCGTTGGGGATGAAGATGGCCTTGCCCTTGTTCCAGGCGGTCTGCGACTGGATGTGGGTCAGGCCCTGACTGCCCTGCAGGAAGTACTTCTTGGCGGCCAGTTCCTCGTAGTGCTCGACGACCTGCTTGACCGCGTCGTTCTTGGTCCAGGCGTTGGGCTCCAAGTTGTCGATCTCGATCCAGCTGTCCATACCGCCGATCTTGGCGATCTGGGCGAACAGGTTGAAGTGGACGTAGTACGGGTATTTGCCCGCGTACGTCCAGGGCGCGATGCCCTCCTTCTTGATCTCGCCGCAGAGCGTGACCATCTCGTCGAGGGTCTTCGGGTATTCCCAGCCGTTGTCGTCCAGGGCCTTCTGCGAGAACCAGGTGCCGTAGATCGTGAAGGCGTAATAGAGCACGTCGAAGACGTCGCCGTGCATACCCTTCTCGATGGTGCTCGGGTGGATGACGTCCGAGATCTTCTTGTCGGCGTCGTCCATGGAGGGGGCGTCGAGCAGGCTCTGAAGGTCCTGCAACTGGCCCTGCGAGGACAGCTTGTTCATGTCGAGGTGGTCGGCGCCGGAGTTGTCGATGACATCCGGCGGGTTGCCGCCCGCGAAACGCGGGGTCAGCTTGGGGCCGACCTGCTGCGTACCGGTGTGTTTGACCGTGACGCCGTACGTCTTGTTGTAGTCGGCCTCGGCGTCCCTGGCGTACTGGTCGCCCAGGCCGCCCTTGAAGATGAACGCCTCCATCGCGGCGCCCTTCTTCACTCCCAGCGGGTTCGCCGCGGACTTCTCGCCACCGGGCGCCTTGGTCTCCTTGTCGTCACCCCCACCGCCGGTGGCACACGCCGACAGGAAACTCATCGTGGGTACGGAAATCAGGCCGAGCGCAGCGGACCGCTTGATCAGATCGCGGCGGCCGACGCCCTCACGGTTGTTGTGGGCGGAAGTGGATCCCATGCTCAAGTCCTCGCCTTCATCAGGACTCAGGCGGTGAACCGGACCCTCCCCGGCACCGCGGTTGGTGAAGCTGGGGTCGTGCACTTTCAGGACCGGGATCAGCGGGAATGTACGGCATTCGGTGTTTGCCGCGCCCCCTCGTCCCTGTGGCCATTGCCTGTCCGCGACCGGTCGAACGACTGGGGCAGACGCCGACAGGTATAGTCCACTTCCGGCCGGGGGAGCAAGATCGAATGCAGTGTTGGCCGACGTTCTTTCCCGAAGTGAGACCTCGCGGAAATATGAGCCGCCGACAGGTTCCCCGCACGTCGGCCGCACAGGACGTGCCCGAGACGCGCACAGGAAGCCGACAGGTCGCTCCGCAGGTGGACCACAGATCGCCCCGCGGGTGACCTGGTGGGCGAAGCGACAGGTGAGCCACGACAGTACCCCCATACGCCACACTCAACACCCTTGACATCACTGGTCACTTGACGCCCTACTGGACCTTGCGCAGCGAAGCTGACAACGTTGTCCAGGCGCAGGGAGGGTGCTCGCGTATGCACCGCAGATCTCGGCTCAGATCCCGGCACGGAGCACGGCACGGATTACAGCACGGAATACGGCACGGATGGGGTTCCACGGCGGCCCTCGGAACGGTCGCCTTCGCGCTGGTGGTGGCCTCGCAGGGCGCCGCCGTCGCGCGGCCCGGTGAAGCGGCGGCCGTGGACCGGGGGTTCGACTCCTCGTTCGAAACGGGTGAACCCGCACCCGACTGGCTCAATACAGTCGATACATCGCCCGACGGTACGAAACGCTCGTCCGGCGTGGACGGCGGCTACAGCACCGGCATCCCCGGCAATGTGACCGACCACGTCACGGACGTCCGCGCGAGCGGCGAGAACTCCGGCGGCGGCGAGGTGAAGGAGAACCTCGTCGACGTCGAATCGGGCACCAAATGGCTGACCTTCGCGCCCACCGGCTGGGTGGAGTTCGACCTGGACGCCCCCGTCAAGCTCGTCACGTACGCGCTGACCTCGGCCAACGACCACGACGAGCGCGACCCGGTCGACTGGACCCTCCAGGGCTCCACCGACGGCAAGGACTGGAAGACCCTCGACAGCCGCACCGGCGAGTCCTTCGACAAGCGTTTCCAGACGAAGTCGTACGACCTGGCCGAACCGGCCGAATACCAGCGCTTCCGGCTCGACGTCACCAAGAACAACGGCGCCTCGGACGCGCTTCAGCTGGCCGACGTGCAGTTCTCGACGGGCGGTGACGAGGGCCCCGTACCCAAGGACATGCTCTCGCTCGTGGACCGCGGGCCGTACGGCTCCCCGACCGCGAAGGCGGGCGCGGGCTTCACCGGCAAGCGGGCCCTGCGGTACGCGGGCACCCACAAGGCGGACGGCCGCGCCTACTCGTACAACAAGGTCTTCGACGTGAACGTCGCCGTCGGCCGCGACACCGAACTGGCCTACCGGATCTACCCGTCGATGGCGGACGACGACCGGGCCTACGACGCCACGAACGTGTCCGTGGACCTGGTCTTCACGGACGGCACCTATCTGAGTGACCTGCGCGCGGCCGACCAGCACGGCTTCCCGCTGACGCCGCAGGGGCAGGGCGCGGCCAAGGTGCTGTACGTCAACCAGTGGAACAACGTCGAATCGCGGATCGGCTCGGTCGCGGCCGGCAGGACGGTCGACCGGATCCTGGTCGCGTACGACTCCCCGAAGGGCCCGGCGAAGTTCCGCGGCTGGCTCGACGACGTGTCGCTGAAGGTCGCGAAGCCCGAGAAGCCCAAGGCCCATCTGTCGGACTACGCGTCCACCACCCGCGGCACGAACTCCAGCGGCGGCTTCTCGCGCGGCAACAACTTCCCCGCGACGGCCGTGCCGCACGGCTTCAACTTCTGGACGCCGGTGACGAACGCGGGTTCGCTCAGCTGGCTCTACGACTACGCGCGCGCCAACAACGACGACAACCTGCCCACCATCCAGGCGTTCAGCGCGAGCCATGAGCCCAGCCCCTGGATGGGCGACCGGCAGACCTTCCAGGTGATGCCGTCGGCCGCGTCCGGCACACCCGACACGGGCCGCACCGCCCGCGCGCTGGCCTTCAGGCACGAGAACGAGACGGCCCGCCCCTACTACTACGGGGTGCGGTTCGAGAACGGGCTGAAGGCGGAGATGACGCCGACGGACCACGCGGCGGCCCTGCGGTTCACCTATCCCGGTGACGACGCGAGCGTGCTCTTCGACAACGTCACGGACCAGGCCGGGCTGACGCTCGACAAGGAGAACGGGATCGTCACCGGCTACTCGGACGTGAAGTCCGGGCTGTCGACGGGCGCGACCCGGCTCTTCGTGTACGGGGTCTTCGACGCACCGGTCGTCGAGGGAAGCTCTGCCGGGGTGAAGGGCCACCTGCGGTTCAAGCCGGGCGCGGACCGCACGGTCACGCTCAAGCTCGCCACATCCCTGATCAGCATCGACCAGGCCAAGGACAACCTCCGCCAGGAGATCCCGGACGGCACGTCCTTCGAGACGGTCAAGTCGCGCGCCCAGAAGCAGTGGGACAAGCTGCTCGGCAAGGTCGAGATCGAGGGCGCGACACCGGACCAGCTGACGACGCTCTATTCCGGCCTCTACCGGCTGTACCTGTACCCCAACTCCGGCTTCGAGAAGGTCGGTTCGAAGTACCAGTACGCGTCGCCGTTCTCGCCGATGCCCGGTCCTGACACGCCGACGCACACCGGCGCGAAGATCGTCGACGGCAAGGTGTACGTCAACAACGGCTTCTGGGACACGTATCGGACGACCTGGCCGGCGTACTCGCTCCTGACGCCTGGTCAGGCGGGCGAGATGGTCGACGGTTTCGTGCAGCAGTACAAGGACGGCGGCTGGACCTCGCGCTGGTCCTCGCCCGGTTACGCGGACCTGATGACCGGCACCTCGTCGGACGTGGCCTTCGCGGACGCGTACGTGAAGGGTGTCGACTTCGACGAGAAATCGGCGTACGACGCGGCGCTGAAGAACGCGACCGTCGTCCCGCCCTCCTCGGGCGTCGGCCGCAAGGGCATGACGACCTCCCCGTTCCTCGGCTACACGAGCACCGACACGCACGAGGGTCTGTCGTGGGCCCTTGAGGGCTACCTCAACGACTACGGCATCGCGAAGATGGGCCAGGCCCTCTACAAGAAGACGGGCGAGAAGCGCTACAAGGAGGAGTCCGACTACTTCCTCAACCGCGCCCAGGATTATGTGAAGTTGTTCGACGACAAGGCTGGCTTCTTCCAGGGCCGTGACGAGAAGGGCGACTGGCGGGTCGAGTCGTCCAAGTACGACCCGCGGGTGTGGGGTTACGACTACACCGAGACGAACGGCTGGGGGTACGCCTTCACCGCACCCCAGGACTCACGCGGCCTCGCGAACCTGTACGGCGGCCGGCCGGGGCTGGCGGAGAAGCTCGACACTTACTTCGCGACTCCGGAGACCGCCTCGCCCGAGTTCAAGGGCTCGTACACCGGTGTCATCCACGAGATGACCGAGGCGCGGGACGTACGGATGGGCATGTACGGGCACTCCAACCAGGTGGCCCACCACGTCAATTACATGTACGACGCGGCCGGTCAGCCCTGGAAGACGCAGAAGAACGTCCGCGAGGTCCTCGCCCGCCTCTACACCGGCAGCGAGATCGGGCAGGGCTACCACGGCGACGAGGACAACGGCGAGCAATCGGCCTGGTACCTCTTCTCGGCGCTCGGCTTCTATCCGCTGGTGATGGGCAGCGGTGAATACGCCGTCGGCTCACCGCTGTTCACCAAGGCGACCGTCCATCTGGAGAACGGCAAGGAGCTGGTGGTCAAGGCTCCGAAGAACAGCGCGAAGAACGTGTACGTGCAGGGCCTCAAGGTCAACGGCCGTACGTGGACGTCGACTTCGCTGCCACACTCGCTGATCGCGCGCGGCGGGGCCCTGGAGTTCGACATGGGGCCGAAGCCGTCCTCGTGGGGCACCGGAAAGAACGCGGCGCCCGTGTCGATCACGCAGGACGACGAGGTGCCGTCGCCGCGCGGCGATGTCATCGAGGGCGAGGGGGCGTTGTTCGACAACACGTCGGCGACGGACGGGGCCGTTTCGGCTGCCGTTGATCTGCCAACCGCCAAGGAGAGCAAGGTGGTTCAGTACACGCTGACGTCGTCGTCCGACCGCGCGAAGGCGCCGAAGGGATGGGTCCTGCAAGGCTCGTCCGACGGCAGTACGTGGAAGGACCTCGACGAACGGTCGGGGCAGTCCTTCGCGTGGGACAAGCAGACGCGGGCGTTCTCGGTCGCGGCACCCGGGACGTACGAGAAGTACCGGCTGGTGCTTGACGGTGAGGCGACGCTGGCAGAAGTGGAACTGCTGGCCTGAGGCAACCCCACGGGCTTCACACCCCAAAGGGAAGCCCGTGGGGAAGAGGGGCGGGCGCGGAACACTCCGCGCCCGCCCCCGTTTTTGAAGCGGTCCGAGCCCGTGCGGGCGGTCGCCGTGAGGTCGGCGGCGTTGATCAGAAGAACGAGCGCGTCAACGGCGTGCCGTGGCAGTCTCACTTCGAGTGACGCTACCTTCGTACACAAGACCACGACGCGCAGCGGCGTCCACACTCTCGCCCATGGGAGCAGTGATGACCAACCCCGGGCAGGCACGGGCCACAGAGGAAACCTGGATGTTCCCGCCGGCAGACGGCTGGACCTTCGACCAGGTCAAGCACTTGGAGCTGCCCTTCGACTGGGAACTCGTGGACGGAGTGATCGTGGCGCGTGGGCAGACCAGGTACTGGCACAACCGCGTCCGGGACAGGATCTCCCACGCCCTGGAAGCAGCGAGTATCGAGCCGTACGCAGTCGTGACCGAGCAGTGCGTGATGTTCGACGACCGGAACACCCCCAAACCCGATGTGATCGTGTTCGACCCCCGGAAGCTGGATTTCTTCGAGCTGGAGTGTGTCCCGGATGAGAAGGTCACCCTCGTGGTCGAGGTGGTCTCCCCCGGATCCCGGCAGGACGACCGGGTGCGCAAGCCCGCGCTCTTCGCCGAGGCCAAGGTGCCCTGCTACTGGCGCGTGGAGCTGGACCGGGATCAGCGGCTCGCGGTGCACGAGTACTGGCTCCACGCCGAGACCCGGTCGTACATCCCCGCGCCCATGCACCCCGTGCACCACGACAAGCTGGTCACCGAGGTCCCGTTCCCGGTCGAGCTCGACATCAACGCACTCGCCGGCTTCTGATCCGGCTCTGCTCCGCCGCGAGGGGAAGTGGAAGATTTGGGACACTCACGGCCTCGGTACGCCGTCCCAAATCTTCCAATCGCTGGTTCGGAGAAAGGGCTGCGCGACCTGTGAGCACCGCACCTGGCCTGAGCGCCGCCGCATGGCGCAAGTCGTCCTACAGCAACGGTGACGGCGGCAGCTGGGTCGAGGTAGCCGACAAATACCCCGGCATCCTGCCCGTCCGCGACAGCAAGACGCCGCAAGGACCCGCCCTCCTGTTCCCCGCCCGCGGATGGGCCGTGTTCGTGGGCGTTGTGAAGGACGGGTCCCTCTGGAGCCCCTCTAGAGCAGACGGAAGGCCGCTCCCGTCAACCGACCTGACATGTCAGGTCGGTTGCGGAGTCGCCCCCGGAGCCCTCGACGGTGTAACCGAACGTCGCGCTCTTGCCCGGATCCAACGCCCCGTTCCAGTCGGCGTTGTGCACCATCACCTCCTGACCGCTGTACGTGGCGTTGCCGCTCCAGAGGCTGGCGACGGACTGTCCGCCCGGCAGCGTCCAGTCGACCATCCAGCCGAGCATCGGCACGTCGCCGGTGTTGGTGACGGTCACCTCGGACTGGTAGCCGCCGTTCCAACTACCGGTGGTTTTGCGGGTCGCGGAGCACGCGCCGGGCGGGGGATCGGTCGGGTTGCCCGGGTCCTTGATGCCCGTCACCTCTCCGTTTCCGCCGTCGAAGACGACGTCGGAGCAGGAGTAGAAGGTCTCCTGGCTGTCGGAGCGCTGCCAGACCATGTAGATGATGTGGCGCCCGTCCTTACCCTCCGGAAGCCGGCCGGACCAGGAGTAGTTGGCCTCGACCGTGCCCGGGGAGCCGTTGAGCGGCGGGTGGTCGACACTCAGGAACGGCTGCTCCTCCATGTCGTTCCACGTGAGCGCCTTGGTTGGGTCAAAGCCGTCCTTGGTGATGTAGACGTAGAACCAACCCGGGTGCGCGGCCCACGCGTTGTACGAGAAGTCGACCGTCGCGCCCGAGGTCAGATGGGTCAACGGCCAGTCGCTGCTGGGCGTGTTGAAGCCGGTGAAGTTCGTGTTGCCGCCGCTGCACAGCTCGCCGTCGGGTACGAAGCCCCGGGTGCGGCCGGCGCCGTCGGAGCGGAGCACCGAGAACCAGTTGTAGAACGGCGTCGTGCCGCTGACCTGCTGTGCGGTCTTGCAGGCCGGGTTGACCGGCTTGATCTCACCGGTGTCGGTCAGCCCGTCCTGCCAGCACAGGAAGGTGCGGCTGCCGGGCTTCATGGGGGTGCCGTGGGCTTCCGCCTCGCCGCCGGCCGTGACGACCAGGCCGAGGGCCGGGACCGTGACCAGCAGGGCCAGCAGGACGAGAAGGAAGGCTCTGCCTCGGCTGGGAAGCGGTAATCGCCGTGGGAGGTGGGGAGGTGCTGAGGTTGTCAGGATCATGACAGATCTATCCGTCCCATCACTCGTAGGCCGTGTGGTGTCTGTGTGCGGATGCGTGAGGCGGGAGCGATCCCGGGCGGGTTCCGGTCCACCAGGCGTGGGAGCGCTCCCACCTCACGTGGCTTTGAAGCTAGCGCGGACCCGTACCCCTGTAAACGCCTGACGCAAGAGGGCCGCACCCGGGTGGGTGCGGCCGCTTGATGACTGGGAAAACCGAATGGGCTGTCAGCTCACTGGTGATGAGGCGACGTCAGAAGTCGCTGTCGCGGGAGCGCGTGCGGCCGAGACCTCGGCCGTGGCCTCGTCCGAATCCCCGTCCGCAACCCGACCCGAAGCCCTGTCCGAAGCCCCACCCGAGGCCCCGCCCAACGGCGGCAGCGGCAGGGTGAACTCCGTGCGCCCCGGCTCGCTCTCGCCATCGATGCGACCGCCGTGCGCGGCAGCGAAGACCGCGACGATGGCGAGCCGGGGGCCGGCGCCGCCCTCCGTGGGGACACTTCGGGCGCGGGAGGCGTCGCCCCTCGTGAACCGGTCGAAGACCGAGGGCAGCAGGTGCGGCGGGATGCCGGGCCCGTCGTCCCGTACGCGGTCGCGGCGGGCGGGCGGCCGCCCCTCGAGGCAAACGACGGGAGTTTGACGACGAGACCTGACGACAAGCCCTACGGAAACCGCCAATTCAGGTGGCCAAAGGGGGCCTTGGCACTCTTTGGCCACAGGATTCCCTTGAGCCGCTTTCCGCGCAGCGCTCACTCTGATCACTGGCTTCCGCTCACCAGGCCGGAAGCGTCGTCAGCGTTCAGGGGAGGACGCCACACATGCGAAGACTCCACGCCCTTTGGGCCGTGGCAGGAGCGGCGGGACTGCTCACGGGCGCGATCACGCCCGCGGCAGCCGGTTCCGGATCATCGGTCACCACGCCGGACGCCCCGCCTGTGCGGAGCGGCGCCAAGACCGGTGCCACGAACGCCAAGACGGGTGCCGCGAACACGCAGACCGTCACCCTCATCACCGGCGACACCGTTTCGCTCAGCGAAGGCCCGGACGGCAAGTACGCCGTCGACGTCCAGCGCGGCGAGGGCCGTGAGGCCGCCACCTTCGTGTCGAGCGAGCGGGACGGCGAGGTCAGCGTCCTGCCGGCGGACGCGATCCCGCTGCTGAAGGCGGGCCGCCTCGACCCGGCCCTGTTCAACGTCACCCAGCTGGTGAAGCAGGGATACGCGGACTCGAAGTCCGGCGCCACCCCGGTGATCGCGACGTACCAGAAGGGCAGTGCGACCCCCGACGGCGCGCGCCGGACGCTCAAGCTGCCCACGATCGACGGCGCCGCGCTGAGCGCGAAGAAGTCGACCGCCTTCTGGGCGGACATCGCCCCCGCGCTCGGCACCGAACCCACGGCGAAGGCCGCCCGGCAGCTCGGCGAGGGCATCGACAAGATCTGGCTCGACGGCAAGGTCAAGGCGTCCCTCGACGTCAGCGTCCCGCAGATCGACGCCCCCGAGGTGTGGCAGGCGGGCTACGACGGCAAGGGCGTCAAGGTCGCGGTCCTGGACACTGGCGTGGACACCGGCCACCCGGATCTGGCCGGGAAGATCGGGGAGACACAGAGCTTCGTGCCGGACGAGACGGTGCAGGACGGCCACGGCCACGGCACCCATGTGGCGTCCACGATCGTCGGCTCGGGCGCTGCCTCCGACGGCAAGCGCAAGGGAGTGGCGCCGGGCGCGGAGCTGATGGTCGGCAAGGTCCTCAACAACGCGGGCTCCGGCCAGGCGTCGTGGATCATCGCGGGCATGGAGTGGGCGGCGAACTCCGGCGCGAAGATCGTGTCGATGTCGCTGGGCGGTGACGCGTCGGGCCCCTCGGACGTGCTGAGTGAGACGGTCGACGAGCTGTCCGCATCGACCGGCACCCTCTTCGTGATCGCCTCGGGCAACTCGGGCCCGTCCGAGCAGACCGTCGGCACCCCGGGCATCGCCGACTCGGCGCTGACGGTGGGCTCGGTCGACAAGTCCGACAGGCTGGCCTCGTCCTCGAGCCGCGGTCCGCGCATCGGCGACTACGCGATCAAGCCGGAGATCACCGCTCCGGGCGTGGCCATCACCGCGGCCCGCGCCGCCGGCACCGGCATGGGCACGCCGGTCGACGACTACTACACGACGGCGAGCGGTACGTCGATGGCCACCCCGCATGTCTCGGGCACCGCGGCGCTGGTCGCGCAGGCCCATCCGGACTGGACGGGACAGCAGATCAAGCAGGCGCTGGCGACCACCGGGAAGGCGAATGCCGTCAACTCCGTGTTCGAGCAGGGCGACGGCCGGGTCGACGCCGTACGGGCTGTCCAGCAGGGCGTCTTCGCGACGCCGACGCTGAGCTTCGGCACGTACGAGGAGAGCGACACCGAGGCCGACAGCAAGGACATCACGTACACCAACACCACCGACAAGGCGGTGGAGTTGAAGATCTCCTCGTCACTCCCCGACGCCGCCCTGAACGCGGACAACGTGACCGTCCCGGCGAAGGGCACCGCCACCGTCGGCGTCACGGTCGACCCGGCCGAGGAGGCGACGGGCCGGTACACGGGCCACATCACCGCGAGCGCCGACGGCGTCCAGATCACCACCGCCATCGGCTTCGAGAAGCTGCCGCAGACCTACGACCTGAAGGTGTCGCTGGTGGGCCGGGACGGCAAGCCGTCCACGTCGGCGTCGATCTTCATGCTGCAGGAACTGAACGGCGCGTACCCGGAGACGTACGGCTTCCTCGGCAGCGGCTACACCTTCAAGGTGCCGGCCGGTACGTACAACATGGCGTCCTGGATCTCGAAGCGGGACGCGGCCGGTCCGGAGGTCAACACCTCGATCGTCGGCGATCCGCAGGTCAAGGTCGACAAGAACACCGAGCTCGTCCTCGACGCCCGCACGGCGGTCGAGATCAAGCCGAAGACCAAGGAGGACTCCGAGTTCCAGGGCTTCACCACCACCTGGCGGCGGCAAGGCCCGGGCAGCAACTGGGGCCTGACCTACAGCCAGGGCTGGTGGACCGACCACGTCTACGTGGCGCCCACCGAGAAGGTCACCGAGGGCACGTTCGAGTTCTCCTCGAAGTTCCGTCTGTACGCCAAGGAGCTGACGGCGAGCGTCACCAGCCCCGAGAAGTACGCGCTGCCCCTCGACTACGCGCAGACCTCCAGCGGGTTTCCGGTGAAGTTCAGCGGTGGCCGCACGGTCCGGGCGGTGGACGCGGGCAGCGGCACCGCGGCCGACTTCGCGGGGCTCGACGTCAGGGGCAAGGCAGCGGTCGTCCGGGTGGGCGCCGGTGAGACGCCGGACGAGGCACTGGCCAACGCGACCGCGGCCGGGGCCGGTTACGTCCTCGCCTACCGCGAGACGCCCGGGTACTGGATCGCCTCCGTGAAGAGCGCGACCATCCCGCTGATGATCGCCACCGGCGAGGACGGCGCGAAGCTCGGGGCCCTGCTCAAGAGCGGGAAGAAGGTCACGCTGAAGCTGGACGGCACCGCCGTCAGCCCGTACGTGTACAGCGTGATGTTCCCGCAGACGGACGCCGTCTCGGACAACCAGACGTACAACCTGAACAGCTCCAACACGGTCAAGCAGACGGTTCGCTATCACGGTGCCAAGGCCGGTCAGGTCGGCAAGGACGCCGTGTACAGGTACCGTCCCAGGCAGAACAACGACATCGCGACCACCAACAATGTGCCGCTCGGCACGGAACGCACCGAGTACTACAACGTCTCCGACACCCGGATCTGGCACGCCGTCTATCCCGACACGACGGCGAACAAGCCCCAGTGGGATTCCCTCCAGACCTTCGACAAGGCGGGCAAGCTGCCCGCCGAGGACTGGCTGCGCCAGGTCGTCCACCCGGCGACCAGTGAGCAGTACGGCCTCTCCCAGCGCACCGGCGACAAACTCACCTTCAGGATCCCGGAGTTGAGCGACGCCACGCCGGGTCACTACGGGTCCGTGGACAGCGTCCAGGACACCGCGAAGGGCACGCTGTACGCCGACGGACAGCCGGTCGGCGACACCGCACTCGGCGGATACGGCTCCTTCGACGTCCCGGCGGCGAAGGCCTCGTACCGCCTCGTGCTCGACGCTCGGCGCACGGCCGACTGGGCCGCGTACTCCACCAGCACCCGCACCGAATGGTCCTTCGCCTCGGCGCACACGGACCAGCAGACGGCGCTGCCGCTGCTCTCGGTCGACTATGACGTGGACGGGCTCGACCTCCTGGGCCGTGCCAAAGCGAGGCACACGTCGAAGCTCGGACTCTCCGTCCGGAATCAGTCGGGCGGCGTCACGGCCGGTGACCTGAAGGCATGGGTCTCGTACGACGACGGCACGTCCTGGAAGGCGGTGAAGGTGAAGCACGGCAAGGCGGAACTCAAGCACCCGAAGGGCGCCGAGTTCGTGTCGCTGCGCGTGCGGGCCGCCGACCGGAACGGCAACGCCGTCGACCAGACCGTGCTGCGGGCGTTCGGTCTGAAGTAGACGGCCCGAAGGAGATGACCTGAAGGAGATGGCCTGAAGTGAACGGCCTGAAGTGAACGGCGTCCCAGGCCGGTACAAACAGCCTTAACAAAGATCGCCTACCGTGCCGAGCCATGGCGAACACGGCATACGACACGGCAGACCAGACCCCTGCCGCGAGCCCCTGGGCCGCGGTGGGGGTCTCCGCCTTCGACGAGCTTGTATACCGGGCGATCCTCCACCAGCCCGATGCCGGCGCGGCCGGCTGGGCGCTCCTGACCGGCGCCTCGCCGGCCCGGGTGCGCGAATCCTGCACCCAGCTGCTCACGGTCGGGTTGCTCCAGCCGCCGGATTCCATGGGGGGATTACGCGCGATCGACCCGAGAGTGGCGGTCCGCGGGCTGATCAGACGGCGCGAGACGGTGTCCGAACTGCTCGCCGCCACCGCCGAGGAGATGGCTACCGCGTACGAGGCCGGGCTGCTGCGCGAGGAGCCGTCCCGGCTGATCGAGGTCGCTTCCGGCGAGGGTGCCATCGCCGCCCGCCTGGAGGAGATGTACGCGCGCGCCGAGCACGAGGTGTGCCTCTTCGACACGCCTCCGTATCTCGCACCGCCCACACGGCAGTTGGATCTCCAGACCGATCTGCTCAGCCGCGGGATCGCCTCTCGCGGGATCTACGCGGCGACCGGCCTCGAAGATCCGAACGTCCTCTCCCGCACCTGGAGGATGGTCGAACTCGGTGAGCAGGCCCGGGTGTTGCCCACCGTGCCGGTCAAACTGCTGGTGGTCGACGGCCGCAGGGCGATGCTCCCGCTGACCTCCTCCGTGGCGGGCGGCTACTGCGCCGTCGTGGTGTGGCACTCGGCGGTGACCGAAGCCTTGCAGAAGCTTTTCGAGATGGCCTGGCAGCAGGCGACACCGCTCGGCCAGCCGGTCGGCGACGGTGAACTCACCGAGGGCGAACGGACGTTGATCAGGCTGCTGGCGGCCGGGATGAAGGACGAGGCCGTGGCCCGCCATCTGGGGGTGAGCCTGCGGACCCTGCGGCGGCGGGTGAGTGAGCTGCAGGAGCGGCTGGGGGCGGCGAGCCGGTTCCAGCTGGGGGTGCGGGCCTCACAACGCGGCTGGCTCTGATCGCGAAGGGCCGCACCCCGTGCCGGAGTGCGGCCCAACTTCCGTACGAGAGCGTCTACTTGCGGGATCACTTGCGGATCAGGCTGCGCAGCACGTACTGCATGATGCCGCCGTCGCGGTAGTCGTCCGCCTCGCCGGGGCGGCGATGCGGACGACCGCGTCGAACTCACGGCGTACATCGTCGGCTTCGCCGGGGACCGTGTCGGTGGTGACCTCGACCTGCGCGGAGCCCTCGCGCAGACCGTCAACGGCCCTGGCCGAAGAGGGCATTGGCACGCCTCGGCCACAGGATTCCCTTGAGTCGCTTTCCACCCAGCGCTCACTCTGATCACTGGCTCCCGCTCAACAGGGTGGGAGCGTTCAGCGTTCAGGGGAGGAAGTCCACCCATGCGAAGACTCCACGCCCTCTGGGCCGTGGCGGCCTCGGCCGGTCTGCTCGCGGGGGCCGTCACGCCCTCGGCGGCCGATCCCACGACCCCGGTCACCCAGCCGGGCAACAAGCCCGGCACCACGACCACGCAGACCGTCACCCTCATCACCGGTGACACGGT
This sequence comes from Streptomyces sp. 2A115, assembly GCF_052245575.1. Taxonomy (NCBI): domain Bacteria; kingdom Bacillati; phylum Actinomycetota; class Actinomycetes; order Kitasatosporales; family Streptomycetaceae; genus Streptomyces; species Streptomyces sp. 2A115. The sequence goes on from NZ_JBQQCG010000033.1 coordinate 71,735, forward strand.
CACCCTCACCACCGCCGCCGACGGCAAGTCCGCCGTCGACGTCCGGCGCGGCAAGGGCCGCGCGTCCGCCACCTTCCTGTCGAGCGAGCAGAAGGGCGAGGTCAGCGTCGTACCGAACGACGCGATCCCGCTGCTTCAGGCGGGCCGTCTCGACCCGGCCCTGTTCAACGTCACCCAGCTCGTCAAGCAGGGGTACGCGGACTCGAAGACCGGCGCCATCCCGCTGATCGCCACCTATCGTCAGGGGAACACGACCCCCGAAGGCGCGCGCAGGACGCTGTCCCTGCCCGGCATCGACGGCGCCGCGCTCACCGCGAAGAAGTCGACCGCCGAGAAGTTCTGGGCGGACGTCGCCCCCGACGCCGAGAACACGGCCGCCGAGCCCACGGCCAAGGCGGCCAGGCAGCTCGAAGGCGGCCTCGACAAGCTCTGGCTGGACGCCAAGGTCAAGGCGTCCCTCGACGTCAGCGTCCCGCAGATCGGCGCCCCCGAGGTGTGGCAGGCGGGCTACGACGGCAAGGGCGTCAAGATCGCCGTCCTGGACACCGGCGCTGACACCGGACACCCGGACCTCGCGGGCAAGATCACGGAATCGAAGACCTTCGTGCCCGATCAGGCGGTACAGGACGGCCACGGCCACGGCACCCATGTCGCGTCCACGATCGCAGGCTCGGGCGCTGCCTCCGACGGCAAGCGCAAGGGAGTGGCGCCGGGCGCGGAGCTCATGGTCGGCAAGGTCCTCAACAACGCGGGCTCCGGCCAGACGTCGTGGATCATCGCCGGCATGCAGTGGGCGGCGGACTCCGGCGCGGACATCGTCTCCATGTCCCTCGGCGGTACGGCTTCCGGCCCCTCGGACCCGATGAGCGAGACGGTGGACGAGCTGTCCGCGTCGACCGGCACTCTCTTCGTGATCGCCTCGGGCAACTCGGGTCCCCGGGAGCAGACCGTCGGTACGCCGGGCATCGCCGACTCGGCGCTCACGGTCGGCGCGGTCGACAAGTCAGACAAGCTCGCCTCGTTCTCCAGTCGTGGCCCGCGCCTCGGCGACTACGCGGTCAAGCCGGAGATCACCGCGCCCGGCGTGAGCATCACGGCGGCCCGCGCCGCCGGCACCTCCATGGGCACGCCGCTCGACGACAACTACACGGCGGCCAACGGCACTTCGATGGCGACCCCGCACGTGGCGGGTGCGGCGGCGCTGGTCGCGCAGGCCCATCCGGACTGGACGGGCGAGCAGATCAAGCAGGCCCTGGCCAGTACCGCGAAGACGAACGCCGACAACTCCGCGTTCCAGCAGGGAGACGGCCGCGTCGACGCCGTGCGGGCGGTCACGCAGAGCGTCTTCGGGACCTCGACGCTGAGCTTCGGCAAGTACGAGGACGGCGACACGGAGGTCGACAGCAAGGACATCACGTACACCAACACCACTGACGCGCCAGTGGAGTTGAAGCTCTCGTCGTCCCTCGCCGGTGTCACCCTGGGGGCCGGCACCGTGACCGTGCCCGCGAAGGGCACCGCCACCGTCCCGGTCGGCGTCGACCCGGCGAAGCAGGCGCAGGGCCGGTACGCGGGCCACATCACCGCCACCGCCGACGGCGTCCTGGTCACGACGGGCGTCGGCTTCGAGAAGCAGCCGAAGAAGTACGACCTGAAGGTCTCCCTGGTGGGCCGCGACGGCAAGCCGACCACCAGGGCGTCGCTCTACACGTTGCAGGAGCTCAATGGCGCCTACGCCAACGCCTACGGCAACGTGGGCGCCACCGGGACCTGGGAGGTCCCGGCCGGTACGTACTCCATGGCCACCTGGATCTACGACGCGGACGCGGGCGGCGTGGCCGTCGGCACGTCGGTCGTCGGTAATCCCGAGATCAAGGTCGACGGGGACACCGAGGTGACGCTCGACGCCCGCAAGGCGGTGGAGATCAAACCGAAGACCAAGGAGGACACCGAGCACCAGGGCTTCAGTACCTCCTGGCACCGCGAAGGGCCGGGCAGCTCCTGGGGGTTGACGTACAGCCAGGGCCCCTGGACCGAGCACGTCTATGTGACGCCGACCGAGAAGGTCACCGAGGGATCCCTCGAGTTCTACGCCAAGTTCCGTTTGTACGCCAAGGAGTTGACGGCGAGCGTCACGAGTCCCGAGAAGTACGCGCTGCCACTCGAATACGCCAACACGTACAACGACTTCCCGGTGAAGATCACCGGTGACCGGAAGGTGCAGGCGGTGGACGCGGGCGCCGGCACGGCGGCCGACTTCGAGGGGCTCGACGTCAAGGGCAAGGCGGTGGTGGTCGGGGTCCCCGCCGACACGTGGGGGCCGGACGAGGCGATGGCCAACGCGGCCGAGGCAGGCGCGAGTTATCTGATCGCGTACCGCAAGAAGGCCGGCCACTGGCTCACGGCCGTGGACAGGGCGACGATGCCCGTGATGGTCGCCACCGGCGAGGACGGCGAGAAGCTCACCACCCTGCTGAAGAGCGGCAAGAAGGTCACGCTCAAGCTGGGCGGCACAGAGGTCAGCCCGTACGTCTACAACGTGACCCTCCCGCAGTCCGGAGCGATCTCGCCGGACCAGACGTACACCCTGGACCGCTCCACCACGGCGAAGGTGACGAGTCGTTACCACGCGGGGCGGGCGGGCGAGTTGGGGGCCGACACCGTCTACACCTTCCGCCCCTGGCAGCTGGTCGCGGTCGAGACCAGCGACTACATGCAACTCGGTCGGGAACGCACCGAGTACTTCAACGTGAGCCCCGACACCCGCGTCTGGCACACCGTCTACCCGTCCTGGGAGGCATACGGGGGCCAGTGGAACACCTTGCGGACCTACGGCAAGGCGGGCACCCAGCCGAGCGAGGACTGGCTGGGCCAGGTGGTACGTCCGGCGACGAGCGCCGAGTACGGCCTCTCGGAGCGCACCGGCGACAAACTCACTTTCCAGGTGGCGGAGTTGAGCGACTCGATGCCCGGTCACTATGGGTACGTCAGAGACGTCAGCGACACCGCGCAGGGCAAGCTCTACGCGGACGGTCAGCTGGTCGGCGACTCGACGATCGGCGGATACGGCGTCTTCGACGTCCCGGCGGCGAAGGCCTCGTACCGCTTCGTGCTCGACACCCAGCGCAAGGCCGGCTGGACGCCGTATTCGACGAGCACCCACACCGAATGGTCCTTCGCCTCGGCGCGCACCGAGAAGGAGACGGCGCTGCCCCTGCTCTCCGTCGACTACGACCTGGACGAGCTCGACCTCCTCAACCGTGCTGAGTCAAAGGGGGAGTTGGAGCTCGAACTCTCCGTCCGTGATCAGGAGGGAAGCGTCAAGGCCAAGGCCCTCAAGGCCTGGGTCTCGTACGACGACGGTAAGTCCTGGAAGGAGACGAAGGTCCGGCACGGCGAGGCCGAGATCAAGCACCCGAAGGGCGCGGAGTTCGTGTCGCTGCGCGTACAGGCCTCCGACGGTGCCGGAAACCAGGTCGATCAGACCGTGCTGCGAGCGTACGGCCTGAAGTGATGGCCTGAGGGCATGGCTGAAGCAGGAGCGCCGCCAAAAGCGGTGCGGCAGCCTTAACAAAGATCCTCTAGCGTGCCGAGCCATGGTGAACACGGCATACGACTCGGCACTCAGACAGACGGCACTCAGACAGACCCCTGCCGCGAGCCCCTGGGCCGCGGTGGGGGTCTCCGCCTTCGACGAGCTGCTGTACCAGGCGATTCTCCATCAGCCCGATGCGGGCGCGGCCGGCTGGGCACGGCTCACCGACGCGTCCCCGGCCCGGGTGCGCGAGGCCTGCGAGCGGCTGCTCACGCTCGGTCTGCTCCAACCGCCCGATTCCACCGGCGGGTTACGGGCCGTGGATCCGCGGGTGGCGATCCGGGCCCTGATCCGGCGGCGCGAGACCGAGTCCGAGCTGCTCGCCGCCACCGCCGAGGAGATGGCGACGGCGTACGAGGCGGGGTTGCTGCGCGAGGAGCCGTCGCGTCTACTCGACGTCGTGTCGGGCGAGGGTGCCAACGCCGCGCGGCTGGAGGAGCTGTACGCGCGCGCCGAGCGCGAGGTGTGCGTCTTCGACAGTCCCCCGTATCTCGCCCCGCGCACCCCGCAGTTGGACCTCCAGGCGGATCTGCTGAGCCGCGGCGTCGTCTACCGCACGGTGTACGCGGCCACCGCCCTGGAGGACCCGGACGTGCTGTACCACGCCTGGAAGATGGTCGAACTGGGCGAGCAGGCCCGGGTGTTGCCCACCGTGCCGGTCAAACTGCTGGTGGTCGACGGCCGCACGGCGATGCTGCCGCTGACCGCGTCGGCCGCGGGCGGCTACTGCGCCGTCGTCGTACGGCACTCGGCGGTGACCGAGGCGCTGCAGAAGCTCTTCGAGCTGGCCTGGCAGCAGGCGACACCCCTCGGTCAGCCGGTCGCCGACGGTGAACTCACCGAGGGGGAGCGGGCGTTGACGCGGCTTCTCGCCGCCGGGATGAAGGACGAGGCGGTGGCCCGGCACCTCGGCGTGAGCCTGCGGACGCTGCGTCGGCGGGTGAGCGATCTGCAGGAGCGGCTGGGCGCGGCGAGCCGTTTCCAGCTGGGGGTACGGGCGGCGCAGCGCGGCTGGGTGTGACAGGTGACGGTATGACGCGAGGGGCCGCACCCCTGTGTCCCTCCAGGGATGCGGCCCCTCGACTGCCGTACCGGACCGCTTACTTGATGCCTTGCTGATGCCCTACTTGCGGATCAGGCTGCGCAGCACGTACTGCATGATGCCGCCGTTGCGGTAGTAGTCCGCCTCGCCGGGGGTGTCGATGCGGACGACCGCGTCGAACTCGACGCCGGTGTCGGTGGTGACCTTCACCGTGCGCGGCGTACGGCCCTCGTTCAGCTCGGTGACTCCGGTGAAGGAGAAGGCCTCCTCGCCGGTGAGGCCAAGGGTCTCGGCGGTCTGGCCCTCCGGGAACTGGAGCGGCAGCACGCCCATGCCGATGAGGTTCGAGCGGTGGATGCGCTCGTACGACTCGGCGATGACGGCCTTGACGCCGAGCAGCGCGGTGCCCTTGGCGGCCCAGTCGCGGGACGAGCCGGAGCCGTACTCCTTGCCGGCCAGGATGGCCAGCGGGACGCCCTGCTCGATGTAGTTGCGCGAGGCGTCGTAGATGAACGACACGGGCGCGTCCGGCTGGGTGAAGTCGCGGGTGTAGCCGCCCTCGGTGCCCGGCGCGATCTGGTTGCGCAGGCGGATGTTGGCGAACGTGCCGCGGATCATGACCTCGTGGTTGCCGCGGCGCGAGCCGTAGCTGTTGAAGTCACGACGCTCCACACCGTGCTCGGTGAGGTACTTGCCGGCCGGGGTGTCGGCCTTGATGGCGCCGGCCGGGGAGATGTGGTCGGTGGTGACCGAGTCGCCCAGCTTGGCCAGCACGCGCGCGCCGGTGATGTCCGAGACCGGGGTGGTCTCCATCTGCATGCCCTCGAAGTACGGGGGCTTGCGCACGTAGGTGGACTGCGGGTCCCACTCGAAGGTGTTGCCGGTCGGGATCGGCAGCGCCTGCCACTGGGCGTCGCCCGCGAAGACGTCCTGGTAGGACTTGTTGAACATGTCCTCGCCGATGGCGTTCGCCACGACGTCGTTGACCTCGGCCTCGGTCGGCCAGATGTCTTCCAGGTAGACGGGCTTGCCGTCCTGGTCGACGCCGAGCGCGTCCTTGGTGATGTCCACCTTCATGGAGCCCGCGATGGCGTACGCGACGACCAGCGGCGGGGAGGCCAGGTAGTTCATCTTGACGTCGGGGTTGATCCGACCCTCGAAGTTGCGGTTGCCGGAGAGCACCGAGGTCACGGCCAGGTCATGCTCGTTGACGGCCTTGGAGACCTCCTCCGGCAGCGGGCCGGAGTTGCCGATGCAGGTGGTGCAGCCGTAGCCGACGAGGTTGAAGCCGACCTTGTCGAGGTAGGGGGTGAGCCCCGCCTTGTCGAAGTAGTCGGTGACGACCTTGGAACCCGGGGCGAGGGTGGTCTTGACCCACGGCTTGCGGGTCAGGCCCTTCTCCACGGCCTTCTTCGCGACGAGCGCGGCGGCGACCATGACGTACGGGTTCGAGGTGTTGGTGCAGGAGGTGATCGCGGCGACGGTGACGGCGCCGTGGTCGATCTCGTAGGTCGAGCCGTCGGGGGCGGTGACGGTGGTGGGGCGGCTCGGGGCGCCGTTGGGCGCGACGGCCGGGGCGTCGGAGGCCGGGAAGGACTCCTGGCCCGCCTCATCCACGTCGTCGACGTAGTTGCGTACGTCGGTCTTGAACTGCTCGGCGGCGTTCGCCAGGACGATCCGGTCCTGCGGGCGCTTGGGACCGGCGATCGACGGGACGACCGTCGAGAGGTCCAGCTCCAGCTTCTCGGAGAAGTCGGGCTCGGCGGCCGGGTCGAGCCAGAGGCCCTGCTCCTTGGCGTACGCCTCGACGAGCGCGAGCTGCTGCTCGGAACGCCCCGTCAGCTTCAGGTACTTGATGGTCTCGCCGTCGATCGGGAAGATCGCGGCGGTGGAGCCGAACTCCGGCGACATGTTGCCGATGGTGGCGCGGTTGGCGAGCGAGGTCGCGGAGACACCCTCGCCGTAGAACTCGACGAACTTGCCGACGACACCGTGCTTGCGCAGCATCTCGGTGATCGTGAGCACGAGGTCCGTGGCGGTCGTGCCCGGCTTGAGCTCGCCGGTCAGCTTGAAGCCGACGACGCGCGGGATGAGCATCGAGACCGGCTGGCCGAGCATCGCGGCCTCGGCCTCGATGCCGCCGACGCCCCAGCCCAGCACTCCGAGGCCGTTGACCATGGTGGTGTGGGAGTCGGTGCCGACGAGGGTGTCGGGGTACGCCTGGCCGTTGCGGACCATGACGGTACGGGCCAGGTGCTCGATGTTGACCTGGTGGACGATGCCGGTGCCCGGCGGGACGACCTTGAACTCGTCGAACGCGGTCTGGCCCCAGCGCAGGAACTGGTAGCGCTCGCGGTTGCGGCCGTACTCCAGCTCGACGTTCTGCGCGAAGGCCTCGTTGGTGCCGAACTTGTCGGCGATGACAGAGTGGTCGATGACCAGCTCGGCCGGGGCCAGCGGGTTGATCTTCGCCGGGTCACCGCCGAGCTCCTTCACGGCCTCACGCATGGTGGCGAGGTCCACGACGCACGGCACGCCGGTGAAGTCCTGCATGATCACGCGGGCCGGCGTGAACTGGATCTCCTGGCTGGGCTGGGCCTGCGAATCCCAGCCGCCAAGAGCACGGATGTGGTCGGCGGTGATGTTCGCGCCGTCCTCGGTACGGAGCAGGTTCTCCAGCAGGACCTTGAGGCTGTACGGAAGGCGGGCCGAGCCTTCCACCTTGTCCAGCCGGAAGATCTCGTACGACTCGTCGCCCACACTCAGCGTGCTACGGGCGTCGAAGCTGTTCGCCGACACGACAGTCTCCTTCATTCATGTGCGCGTACCACCGCATCCTGCCGCCACGCCCTCCTGGCCGATCCGCTAAGGTAAGGCTAAGTTAGGTAACCCTTACCGGTTTGGCGGCTGCGGTACGCCTCGGCAGATATCTCGATGTCGAGATAACTCTAGTACATGACAGCTGTCCGGTCATGCCCGGAGGGTGTCTGTCCGCTCTCATCTTCGGCGGCGTCCGGCATCGCGAAGGAACGGCCTTCGGTCGCCCTTGAGCGCCGCCCCCTCTCCCGAGACCGTGATCGAAATTGCCTCGCTGCGCTGTTCGTTCGCGCCAACTACCCACCGGTCGTTCGCGCCAACTACCCACCGGCTTACGGAGATCGGCCGTCCGAATAGGGTGTGGGCTGTGGCGGCCGGCGACACCAGTGCGGCCGCCTCGTACCGGAACGCAGCCGAGGGGGAGACAGCCGCCCGATGAACCAGATCCTGTTTGCCGGGGCCATCGGCCTGTTCCTGACCCTCATCGGCACACCGCTGCTGATCAAGCTGCTGGCCCGCAAGGGCTACGGGCAGTTCATCCGTGACGACGGCCCGCGCGGCCACCACAGCAAGCGCGGCACACCCACCATGGGCGGCATCGCTTTCATCCTGGCCACCCTCATGGCGTACGCCCTGACCAAGGTCATCACCGGTGAGGGTCCGACGTTTCCCGGTGTGCTGGTGCTGTTCCTGATGGCGGGCATGGGCGTCGTCGGTTTCCTCGACGACTACATCAAGATCGTCAAGCGGCGTTCGCTGGGGTTACGGGCCGGAGCGAAGCTGTCCGGCCAGCTGATCGTCGGGGTCGTGTTCGCCCTCCTGGCCGTCCGGTTCGCGGACGACCGCGGCCAGACGCCGGCTTCGCTGAAGCTGTCGTTCGTGTCCGACTTCGGCTGGACCATCGGGCCGGTGCTGTTCATCGCGTGGGCACTGTTCATGATCCTCGCCATGTCGAACGGAGTGAACCTGACCGACGGTCTTGACGGGCTGGCGACCGGCGCGTCGGTCATGGTCTTCGGCGGCTACACCTTCATCGGCCTGTGGCAGTTCCAGAACTCGTGCGCCAACGCGATGATCCTCACCAACCCCGCCTCCTGCATGGAGGTACGTGATCCGCTCGACCTCGCCGTCATCGCCTCCGCGCTCATGGGCTCCTGCCTCGGGTTCCTCTGGTGGAACACCTCACCCGCCAAGATCTTCATGGGCGACACCGGTTCGCTCGCCCTCGGCGGTGCCCTGGCGGGACTGGCCATCTGCTCCCGCACCCAACTGCTGCTCGCCCTGCTGGGCGGGCTCTTCGTCCTGATCACCCTGTCCGTGGTCATCCAGGTCGGCGGGTTCAAGATGACCGGCAAGCGGGTCTTCAAAATGGCCCCCCTCCAGCACCATTTCGAACTCAAGGGCTGGTCCGAAGTCCTGGTCGTGGTCCGTTTCTGGACCATCCAGGGCATGTTCGTCATCGTCGGTCTCGGCCTGTTCTACGCGGGCTGGGCCGCGAGCTGAGGCCCTGGGCCCCAGCGGCAGAAGCACACGCTCGACGACCGAACCGGCTCCGAGGCCGGCCGCCGCCCGCGGTTTCCGTGACCATCCCCGTGCCGCGTCAAGGTGCTCTACTGGGCCCATGGGAAGTTCCTACATGGACTACGGCGGGTCCGGGTTCTGGGCCCGGGACTTCCAGGCAGAGGTGTGGCTCCACCTACTGTCCGAGGAGGCGGGCGGCGTCGTCGGCCGTCCCGCTTGGCTGGACGGTGCCCGCGCCGACTGGGAGCTGCAGGCGACAGTGGGCTTCACAGGGTGCGTCTCTTCGTGCCTGGATGAGCACCTCGGCACGGATCCCGATCGAGTCGCCTTGGTCGTCGCCCTGTCGGAGCGGGTCCGACAGCGGTTGGTACAGCGGGCGCCCGTGATCCCCAAGGACGTTGCGAACGCCTTCGGGACCGGCGGTGAGAAGGAGTCCTTCGGCGGCGACCTGGAGACGAGCCTGCTGCTGAGGTTCGCCGACGCCTTCATTGGCTTGCTCAGAGGAGAGATTCCGGCCGATCCGGTCACGACCACACAGGCCCCGAGTGGCCCGGCAGAGAACTCGCCCCCCAACTGACGTGCCCCACAAGGGGGGTACGCATCTCAAGTACGCGCACTCGGCGTGTCCGCCGGCACTCGGGGTACCCGGCCGCCGACGAAAGGAGACACGGATGCCCCTCACGTTCCGCAAGAGCTTCCGGATCCTGCCGGGGGTGCGGCTGAACATCAACCGCCGGTCCTGGTCGATCACGACGGGCGGCCGGCACGGACCGCGGCGCACCCACAGCAGTACGGGCCGACGTACGACGTCCATGGACCTGCCGGGCCCCTTCGGCTGGCGCCGCACGACGCGCACACGACGCCGCTGAAGCCAGGCCACTCCGAACTCCCCCGTGACAGCTCCGAAGTCGGTCACCGTCACCCGGAAGGGCTAACTCCACTTTTCGTTTATCTCACATCCGATATACGGTCGCGCTATGGCAGACGACTACCTCGTACGCATCGGCAAGCTCATCCGTGACGCCCGTCAGCACCGGGGCTGGACACAGACGCAGTTGGCCGAGGCGCTCGGCACCAGTCAGAGTGCTGTGAACCGCATTGAGCGCGGGAACCAGAACATCAGCCTTGAGATGATCGCTCGAATTGGTGAGGCCCTGGACAGTGAGATCGTCTCGCTCGGGTACGCGGGTCCGATGCATCTACGAGTGGTGGGCGGCCGTCGGCTCTCCGGTGCCATCGACGTGAAAACCAGCAAGAACGCCTGTGTGGCGCTGCTCTGCGCCTCGCTCCTGAACAGGGGCCGCACGGTGCTGCGCCGCGTCGCCCGCATCGAGGAGGTGTACCGCCTTCTGGAGGTGCTCGGCTCCATCGGCGTACGCACCCGGTGGATCAACGGCGGTGTGGACCTGGAGATCGTGCCGCCGGCCGAGCTGGAGATGGCGGCGATCGACGCGGCGGCGGCCCGCCGTACGCGCTCGATCATCATGTTCCTCGGCCCGCTGCTGCATCGTATGGACAGCTTCACGCTGCCGTACGCGGGCGGTTGTGACCTGGGCACACGCACGATCGAGCCGCACATGATCGCGCTGCGCCGGTTCGGACTGGACATCGCGGCGACCGAGGGCCTCTACCACGCGCGGGTGGACCGCGACGTGACCCCGGGCCGCCCCATCGTGCTGACCGAGCGCGGCGACACCGTGACCGAGAACGCGCTGCTCGCCGCCGCGCGCCACGACGGCACGACCGTCATCCGCAACGCGTCCTCCAACTACATGGTCCAGGACCTGTGCTTCTTCCTCGAGGCGCTGGGCGTACGGGTCGACGGCATCGGCACCACGACGCTCACCGTGCACGGCGTACCGAACATCGACGTGGACGTGGACTACTCGCCCTCCGAGGACCCGGTCGAGGCGATGAGCCTGCTGGCCGCCGCCGTCGTCACCGAGTCCGAACTCACCGTGCGCCGCGTGCCGATCGAGTTCCTGGAGATCGAGCTGGCGGTCCTGGAGGAGATGGGCCTCGACCACGACCGTACGCCCGAGTACTTCGCCGACAACGGCCGTACGCGCCTGGTGGACCTCACCGTCCGGCCCTCCAAGCTGGAGGCGCCGATCGACAAGATCCACCCGATGCCGTTCCCGGGCCTGAACATCGACAACGTCCCCTTCTTCGCGGCCATCGCCGCCTCCGCTCAGGGCAAGACGCTGATCCACGACTGGGTCTACGACAACCGCGCGATCTACCTGACCGATCTGAACCGGCTCGGCGGGCGCCTCCAACTCCTCGACCCGCACCGGGTGTTGGTCGAGGGCCCGACCCGCTGGCGGGCCGCCGAGATGATGTGCCCGCCCGCGCTGCGGCCCGCCGTGGTCGTCCTGCTGGCGATGATGGCGGCCGAGGGCACGTCCGTACTCCGGAACGTGTACGTCATCAACCGCGGGTACGAGGATCTGGCCGAGCGGCTCAACACGGTCGGGGCGCAGATCGAGATCTTCCGGGACATCTGAGGAGCCGGTGCCGTCGCACCCCATGCGGCCTGCGGGAAAGCGGGGCCACCCGCTCGACGGGAACAGCCTGCCGCACTGCTCCAACTACCGTGATGATTACGCTCCTTCGTCCTACGTCTTCGATCCACGTCTTCGACCTGGCGGTCTCTTGACGAGCGTGCGGCGGGACGCGAGGGACCCGTGATGCGCACCGGCACCGTCGACGAGATCACCCCGCTGGTGGTCTTCCTGCTCTCCGACAACGCTTCCTTCATCACCGGCGCCGAGATCCCCGTCGACGGCGGCCTCACCGCGCACGGCGGCGCAAGTCCATCTCCGATGCCCTGCGCACGGAGATCTCGTGAGACGGCTCGACGGCACAGGTGCCTCAACTACGGGTGGCGGCCGGCCGGTTCGGGCGGGCCGCCACCCGTGACTCGTGCTCGCGTCAGTCGGTCGTGAAGCTCAGTCCAGCCCCCGACGTGCGGGCATCCCGCCGCGCTTCAGTGAGCTGAGGACGAGCGAGGTGTCCACGGATGCCACGTCCCGTAGCCAGGGCGCCCGGGTGACGAAGTCGTACAGAGCCGACTCGCTGGGCAGCGCCGCCAGCACCAGGATCTGGTGCTCTCCGGTGACGAAACTGGCGTACCGGACATGGACGTTGTCCGCCAGCGCCGCCGCCACCGCCTCGGCCCTGGCCGGAGTGGTACGTACCCGAAGCACCGCCTCCACCGGCAGCCCGAGCAGGGCCGGCTCGATCACGGCACGGATGCGTACCCTGCCGTCCCGCCGCAGTGCGCCGAGCCGCCGCCGCGCGGTGGCCTCCGACACCCCGGCGACGCGGCCGAGTTCCTCGTAGGTGCATCGCCCGTCCTCGGCCAGCGCGTTCAGCAACAGCCGGTCCGACCGGGAGAGTTCGTCCGCCATGTCACCGGGGGGCATCACATCACCATCGACGGACGACGACGTTGACGGCGGCGGCGACGGCGACGGCGACGAGAGCGGTGACACGGAGGCCTCGCTCGGGCCCGCCAGCGCGGCGATCTCGTCCTCTGTGAGCAGACCCGAGTGCCATTCCCGGATCGTGCGGATGTGGCGCAGCACCGGCAGGGTGAACGTCTCCACCATGCCCGGCAGCCCGGGCAGTTCGTCCATCACCAGGCTCGCCAACTGCTCCCGGGGGCAGAGCAGTTCCGCGACACAGTCCGGGGACCCGGTCAGCACGTGCGTGAAGACGCAGTCGGGCCGGCGGGCCAGCGCGCTCGCGACCATCCGCGCCTGCCCCGGGGCACAGCGCACCCCGACCACCGTGCTGCGGCCGTGCAGCGCCATGGCCCCGATCCGCACCTGTCCGGAGTCGAGCAGTCGCGTTCCCCGGCGGACGACGGTGCGTTCGGCCTCGCCGAGTGCCGCCGCGATGCGGTGCCACGATGCCCGGCCGTCGATCTGCAGTGCGCTGATGATGCGTCGGTCCAGCGAATCCGCCACCGGAACCGTCTGCCGTGCGTTCATCGCACCAAGCATATGGCTGATTCCGTCACTTCGGCTCAGATTCTTGTTCCCTTCCGTCAGCGTGCCCGAACCTGCAGGACATGAGCCGCACGAACCGATGACTCCCGCTTTCATGACGTACGGAGATGATCGACGTGACCGCGACGCAAGGAACAACGCCGGCGACTCCCCTCCGGCAGCCGGCGGTTGAACCCGCGCAAGCCCCCACCACCCGGCGAGGGCGACTGGCCCTCATGGGCCCCGGCCTGGTCCTGGCGGCCGCGAGCGTGGGCGCCGGGGACATGGTGACGTCGCTCGCGGGCGCCTCCGGGTACGGGATGGCCCTGCTGTGGGCGATCCTCATCGGCGTCGTGCTGAAGTTCGCGCTCACCGAGGCGGTGGGACGGCTGTACATGGCGACCGGCCAGACCGTGATCGCGAGCCTGCGGTCGGTCGGCCGCTGGCTGCCGGTGGCGTTCTTCGTGTTCGTCCTGGTCATCGGACTGCTGTACGGAGCCGCCCTGAGCTCGGTGGCCTCGCTGGCACTGTCCACGCTGTTTCCCGCGCTCCCCGCGCGGCCGCTGGGCATCGCGATCGCGTTGGCGTCCGCCGCGCTCGTGTACGTCGGCCGGTACGCGCTCTTCGAGCGGGTGATGAGCGCGTTCATTCTCGTCAAGTTCCTCGGCATGGTCGTCCTGGCGGTGGCGATGCTCGCCACCGTCGACGATCTGTCGGGCCTCGTCTCCACGATGCGTCCGAGGCTGCCGGAGGGAGATGTGGTGACGGTGCTCGCCCTCATCGGCGGAGTGGGCGGCACGGCCGGGATCGCCTCGTACAGCTACTGGGTACGGGAGCGGGCCTGGCAGCATCGGAGCTGGCTGCCCGTCATGCGCGCGGACTCCGCGGTCAGTTACACCGTCACCTTCCTCTTCGTGCTCTGCACCACCATCGTCGGGACGGGTCTGCTCTACGGCACCGGCAACACCATCAGCGGCAATGACGGGCTGGCCGCACTCGCCGACCCGCTCGGCGCGGACCTCGGGTCGGTGGCCCGCGTCCTCTTCCTGCTGACCTTCTTCTTCGTGACACTGAGCGCCCTCGTCGGCGGGTTCAACGCCCTCTGCTACCTGCTGGCGGACTCCCTGCGGACCATGCGCGGCATTCCGGAGTCCGACGCAGAGCCCCATATGGCACAGCACAGCCGGCCCTTCCGTGCCTTCGTGCTCTACTGCGCGGCCGCATCGATCGCCGTCACGTTCATGGGGAAGCCGGTCGCCCTGGTGCTGACGTACGCCGCCTTCGGATCCCTGATCCTGCCCCTGCTGTCCGGGGCGCTGCTGGTGCTGCTCAACCGCCGGGGCATCGAGCCCCTCCACCGCAACAAGGTCATGTCGAATGTGCTGCTGTCCGGCGCCTTCATCCTCTTCGGGGTGCTGGCCGTCGTACAGGTCAAGGAAACGTTCTGAGAGGCGTGAATCCCTTCGTGAACCCCATGAACGACGCAGCCGGCACGGATGAGGTCTGCTTCCGCAGCGCCACCGGTCTCGCCGCCGCGATCCGGCGCCGCGAGGTGTCCGCCAGGGAGGTCGTCACCGCCCACCTGGAACAGATCGAACGCGTCAATCCGGCGGTGAACGCCATCGTCACCCTCGTCGCCGACCAGGCGCTGGAGGAAGCCGCGAAGGCAGACGCGCGGCTGATGGCGGGCGCGGAGATCGGTCCGCTGCACGGGCTGCCCGTCGCGCACAAGGACCTCCACGACACCGCGGGCATCCGTACGACGTACGGTTCGCCGATCTTCGCCGACCGTGTCCCCGACCTGGACCACCTGGCCGTCGAACGTCTGAAGAACGCCGGGGCCATCACCATCGGCAAGACCAACGTCCCCGAGCTCGGGATGGGTTCGCACACCGTCAACGAGGTGTTCGGGCCCACCCGCAACCCGTACGACCTCTCCCGCAGCGCGGGCGGGAGCAGCGGCGGCGCGGGAGCGGCGCTCGCCTGCGGTATGCAGCCGATCGCCGACGGCAGTGACACCGGCGGGTCGCTGCGCAACCCCGCCTCCTTCAACAACGTCGTCGGTCTGCGCCCCTCCCCCGGCCGGGTGCCGTCCTGGCCCGACAAGGCGCCGTGGGGGCAGTTGTCGGTGAAGGGTCCGATGGCAAGGACGGTCGCGGATGTCGCGCTGGCCCTGTCCGTGCTGGCGGGCCCCGACCCGCGCGCCCCGCTCTCCCTGGAGACGCCTGGCTCCGCCTTCGCGGGACCCCTGGACGGCGATGTGCGCGGTCTGCGGGTGGCGTGGTCCGCCGACCTCGGCGGGGCCGTGCCCGTCGACGCCGAGGTGCGGGACGCGCTGCGTCCGGCGGTCGAGGTGTTCGCCTCGCTCGGCTGCGAGGTCGAGGAGGCGTGCCCGGACCTGTCCGGCGCCGACGAGGTCTTCCTCGTCCAGCGCGCCTGGCAGATGGAGCTCGCCTACGGGTCCCTGCTGGACGAGCACCACCACCGAATGGCCGCGGACGTGGTCTGGAACATCGAGGAGGGCCGCCGGCTCACCGGCCCGGACCTCGGCCGGGCACAACTGCTGCAGACCGCCCTCTACCACCGGGTCCGGGAGTTCTTCGAGACGTACGACCTGCTGCTGCTGCCGGTCAGCCAGGTCGCCCCGTTCGACATCCGGCTCCCGTACCCCGCGTCCGTGGACGGCACCCCGATGGAGACCTACCTGGACTGGATGCGCTCGGCCTACCTGATCTCCGTCACCGGTTGTCCCGCGCTGTCGGTGCCGGCCGGTTTCACCGCGGGAGGCCTGCCCGTCGGGCTTCAGGTGGTCGGCCCGCACCGGCAGGACATGGCGGTCCTCCAGGCCGGGCACGCCTTCGAGCAGGCGACGCGGACCGGGGAGCGCAGGCCGCCCGCCGTCCGGGCGAGCCGAGAGGGAGCCTGACGTGACGACACCCAGCCGCCCGACACCCAGCCACGCGACGCCCAACCGCCCGCCGCGCAGCGCCGTCGTCGTCGGCGCCGGCATGACCGGACTCGCCACCGCCTGGTTTCTCCAGGAAGCGGGCGTCGAGGTCACCGTCGTCGACCGCCGGCACGTCGCGGCCGGCGCGTCCTGGGGGAACGCCGGCTGGCTCTCCCCCGCCCTCGCCGTGCCGCTGCCCGAGCCGGGCGCCCTGCGGCTGGGCCTGCGCTCGCTGCTCTCGCCGGCCTCGCCGCTCTACATCCCGCCCCGCGCGGACCCCCGCCTGGCCCGGTTCCTGCTGTCACTCAGCCGCAACAGCACACCTCGGCGCTGGCGGGTCGCGATGAGCGCGCTGGCCCCGCTGAACCGGCAGGCGCTCGCCGCGTACGACGAACTCGCCCGGGGCGGCGTCGCCGAACCGACACGGCCGAGCGACCCGTGCCTGATCGCCTTCACGACCGAGTCCGCCCGCGCGCCGTTCACCGCCGAACTGAAGGCGGTACGGGCCGCGGGCCAGCACGTCGACTACGACCTCCTGACCGGTGCCGAGGCCCGAGACCTGGAGCCGGCACTGTCCGAGCGGACCGGCGCCGCCGTACGCCTGCACGGTCAGCGCTTCCTGAATCCTGGGGCCTACGTCGAGGCGCTCGCCGACGCGGTGCGCGAGCGGGGCGGCAAAATCGTCGAGGGCCTGCGGGTCACCCGTATCCGGGACCACGGCAGCGAAGTCGCCGTCCTCGGCACCAATGACGCCAGCGGCTTCGGTGGCTCCGGTGGCTCCAGCAGTACGGAGCTGCGCGCCGACGTCGCCGTGCTCGCCAACGGAGCCTGGCTGAACCGGCTGGCGGCACCCTTCGGCGTACGCGCCCCCGTCCAGTCCGGCCGCGGCTACAGCTTCACTCTGCCCGCCGACGGCCTGCCCACCGGCCCCACCTACTTCGCCGCCCAGCGCGTGGTCTGCTCACCTCTGGGCGACCGGGTACGGGTCGCCGGAATGATGGAGTTCACCGCTCCCGACCGGCCCGCGGACCCGCGCCGCGTCCAGGCCGTCATCGACGCGGCACGCCCCCTGCTGCCCGGCGCCGACTTCAGCCGCCGTACCGACGAATGGGCGGGCCCGCGCCCGTGCACGGCGGACGGGCTGCCCCTCGTGGGCCCGACCCGCTCACCGCGCGTCCATGTCTGCGGCGGCCACGGGATGTGGGGCATCGCCCTGGGCCCGCTGAGCGGCAGACTCCTCGCCGAATCGATCGTGACCGGGCAGAGCCCGGCCGAACTCTCCGCCCTGCATCCACTCCGCTGAGGCGCTCCCGGCCCGCGACGGTACGTGACGGGCGCGGAGGCGGGTCGTTGGACCGGAACGTCGAGCAGTGAACGTCACCGACGAGAACTGCATCCACCTCCGCAACGGCCCCTTCTGCCCGTCCTGCCCGTCCTGCCCCAGGAACAGCCTCCATGCCCGTACCGCCGTCCTCCGTACTGTCCCCGGCCCAGCCGCCAGGGCCGGGCCTCCGCGACGTCTCCGCAGGGCCCGCGTACCGGTCCCTTCTGCCCCTCCGGCTCTGGGCCGTTCGGCTTCGGACGTCTCGGGTCCCGGTCGTCGCAGTCCTCGCCGTCATCCCGCTGTACGGGGTGTGGGCCGTGTTTCTCGCGACGGGTGGCGGCGATCTCGCCGCCCAGTACGCATGGGCGGGATTCGCCGCCCGGAATCCGGACACGGCGTACGGACTGTTCTGGTACGGCGGCACGCACACCGCCAACTACAGCGTGCTGTCGCCCCCGTTGATGGCGGTGTTCGGCGTGCGTACCGTCTCCGTCCTCTCCGGGGTGGCCGCCACCTGGCTGCTGGGCTCTCTGCTGGAGCGGACCGTCAGCCGGGCGCCGCTGTGGCCCGCGCTGCTCGGCGCGCTCGGGCTCTGGGCCAACGTCGCGTCGGGGCGTACCACGTTCGCCCTCGGGCTGGCCTTCGGACTCGCGGGCCTCCTAGGGGGCCGCCAGGAGCAGCCGGACCGCCTCGCCGCCGGTGCCGTGGGCGCGCTGCTCGCCACCCTGGCCAGCCCGGTGGCCGGGCTCTTCCTGCTGGTCGCCGGTGCCGGGTATCTCCTCGACCGCCGGCAGTACGCGAAGTGCCTCGCGCTCGCCCTGCCGCCCGTCGCCGTCGGCCTCGTGACGACCGTGCTGTTCCCCTTCCAGGGCGAACAGCCCATGCCCGTCGGCCGGACGGTCCTGCCGCTGCTCCTGGCCGCCGCCGTGGCATGGGCGGCTCCCCGCGACTGGCGGGTGGTGCGGGCCGGGGCGGCCGTGTACGCCGTCGGGGTGGTACTGACCTGTCTGATCCCGTCGCCGATCGGCACGAATGTGGAGCGGCTCGCGACGCTCTTCGCTCCCGCGGTGCTGCTCGCGTCCCTGCTGAGCACTCGATGCGACGCCGTCCGATCCGGCACCGCGCGTGCCGCGCGTGCCACCCCGGCCGCCATGCACCGGATCCGCCTGCTCGCGCTCGCTCTCGCGCTCGCCGTATCGGTCACCTGGACCGCCATGAACACGGTCAACGACCTGCGGGTCACCACATCGGTACCGGCCTGGGCCAGGCACACCGCCGGCGTACTCGCCGAACTCGACCGGTTGCACGCCGATCGGGACCGGGTCGAGGTGGTGCCCGCCCGCAACCACCGAGAAGCCACCCTCTTCGCCCCGCACGCGCAGCTGATGCGGGGCTGGAACCGGCAGCTGGACGTCGAGCGGGGGCGGCTGTTCTACGAGGACGGGCTCGACGCCCCGCGCTACCACGCCTGGCTGCGTCACTGGGCCGTCGGGTACGTCGTCGTGCCGGACGGAACACCCGACGGTCCCGCCGAGCACGAGGCCGCCCTGGTCACCTCCGGGCAGGACTGGCTGAAGCCCGTCTGGCACGACGCACACTGGCGGATCTACCGCGTCAGGGACTCGCAACCGCTCGCCTCGGCACCGGCCCGGGTGGTCCGGGCCGGCGAGGCGGACGTGGTGCTGCGGGTGCCGCGCGCCGGGGCGGTGACCGTACGGGTCCAGTACTCGCCGTGGCTACGGGCGGAGGGAGCCTGCGTACGCCCGAAGGGCCCCTGGACGGAGCTGACCGTGCCACGGGCGGGTGTGTACCGGCTGGATTCCAGTTATGTGGAGGGGCGCACGGCTGAGGACGGTTGCCTGCCGTCGCCGGGTGAGGAGCTCTTGGAGGGCTGAAGAGCCAGGGCTGAAGCTCCGAGACAGCGACGGGCCCGCCCGCCGGGCCTTCTGGGCTCGGCGGGCGGGCCCGTCCGTGGTGCGCTCTCACCGATGGTTACCGGGCGGGCGTGCCGTTGGTTACCGGGCGAGCGTGCCGTCCTGCTTCAGCGTGACGTCCCGCTTCTGGGCCGCGTGGAAGTGCGGCAGCAGCAGGAGGCCGCCGCTGGGACGCAGCTCCATCAGTGTGGCCTCGACGCGGGCCGCGCCGGACTTGAACCGATTCGGCTCCGCACGGTCGGTGTTCGTCCAGCGGTGCAGGGCTCCGTCGCAGAGCGCGGGGGTGCCGCCGACGCCCTGCCATACCTGGCCCACGCCCTGGCTCGCGCGCTGGCCCACGGACGAGCTCACGAAGACGGGTCCTGTGCCGCCCTTACAGCGGTAGGTGCCGGAGAGGGTGATGGTGCCGTCCGCGGCGACCTGGGCCGTCGGGTCGACGGTCACCGTCTCGACGGGGTCGCGGGACACGGACGGCTCGGACAGGGCGTGCGCGGACGGGGCGGCGAGCAGCAGCAGAGCGGTGCCGGCGGCTGTGGCCATGACCTGGCGCAATGGCATCGGGAGTACCTCCTCGGGTGGGGGGCCTCCACAGGTACCGGCCCGGCGCCGCCGCAGGCGTGATCGTCACCCTTTGGTGGCGAGTCCGCACCGTCCTTCGGTGGCGAGTCCGCACCGTCCTTCGGTGGCGAGTCCGCACCGTCCGTTGGTGGCGAGTCCGCACCGTCCGTCTTGGGCACGTCCGAGTGTTGTCCGCGTGTTGTCACGCTTCACGGCCGGCTGTTCCGATGAGTTCGCGACGGGCGCATGGTCTATCCATGCGAGGCGACGACAACGCCGCCCGAACCCACCGCACGTGGAGGTACGCCATGTGTTCCCACCAGCCTTCGTGCCCGTCCTCCGACTACTCCGACCGCTCGGACCTCTCCGGCCGCTCGGACCTCTCCCGGCGCGACGACGCGCACATCGTCGCCTCGCACCCCGAGCAGGGCTGGTACCTGCTGTGCGACGGCTCGATCGCCTTCGACGACACCGGTGCGCTGCTGCCCGACGGCCGCGTCGTCGCACCGCACCGCGTGCCGGTCCAGCAGCTGGCCATCGCCGCCTGAGGCGCATCCGGTCAGGCCGGTACGGCGACCCCGTCGAGCTCCACCAGCGCCTGGGTGTCCCAGAGCCGGACCACCCCGATCACCGCCATCGCGGGGTACTCGCGTCCGGCCAACCGCCTCCAGATACGCCCGAGTTGGGGGGCGCGGGCGCGATAGCCCTCGACGTCCGTGGTGTAGACGGTGACGCGGGCGAGGTCGGAGGGGGTGCCGCCGGCCGCGTGCAGGGCGGTGAGGAGATTGGCCAGGGCACGCTCGAACTGCTCGGGAAGGGTGCCGCCGACGATCTTTCCGTCCGTGTCGAGTGCGGTCTGGCCCGCGAGGAAGACCAGGCGGGAGCCGGTGGCGGTGACGGCGTGCGAGAACCCGGTGGGCGGGGAGAGTTCGGGCGGGTTGACGCGCTCGGTGGTCATCGCGGCTCCTCGGCTTTCGTGGCGTACAACTCCTTGGCGATGACGGCCCGCTGGACCTCGCTCGCGCCCTCGTAGATCCGTGGCGCGCGTACCTCGCGGTAGAGGTGTTCGAGCAGGTGACCGCGGCGCAGGGCCCGGGCACCGTGCAACTGCACGGCCGCGTCGACCACGTACTGTGCGGTCTCGGTGGCAAGCAGCTTCGCCATGGCGGCACGCTTCGGCACGTCCGGATCACTTTCGTCGTACGCCGCCGCTGCCGCGTACACCATCAGACGGGCCGATTCGGTGCGCAGGGCCATCTCCGCGACCTGGTGGGCGACCGTCTGAAGGCGCCTCAACTCCCCGCCGAACGCCTGGCGTTGGTCCGTGTGCGCGAGGGTGGCGTCCAGCGCGGCCCGCGCCATGCCGACCGCGAACGCTCCGACGCTCGGCCGGAACAGATTGAGCGTGCTCATCGCGACACGAAATCCACGACCCTGTTCCCCGAGCACGTCGTCCGCCGTCACCGGGACGGCGTCGAACGTGAGGGCGCCGATGGGGTGCGGGGAGAGCATGTCGATGGGGGTGCCGGTGAGACCTGGCCGGTCGGCGGGGACGAGGAAGGCGGTCACCCCACGGGCACCGGCGTCGGGGCCGGTGCGCGCGAAGACGGTGTAGAAGTCGGCCTCGGGGGCGTTGGAGATCCAGCACTTCTCGCCGGTGAGCCGCCAGCGGTGGGTGCCGTCGGGCTCGGCGCCCAGGGGGGCGGGGGGTTCGGCGCCCAGGGAGGTGGGGGGCTCGGCGCCCGACCGGCCGGAAGGCTCGGCGGCACTGGTCGGGCCGCCAGGCTCATGTCCGACCGGGCCGCCCGCCCCGGCACGAGCGACCGGTTCCGCCCGCAGGGCCAGCGCCGCCGCGTCCGAGCCCGCTCCCGGCTCGCTCAGGGCGAAGGCGGCCACCGCGGTGCCTTCGATCACCCGGGGCAGCCAGCGCTCACGCTGGGCCGGAGTGCCGTACGCGTGGACCGGGTGGGCGCCGAGCCCTTGGAGGGCCAGGGCCGTCTCCGCCTCGGTGCAGGAGTACGCGAGGGACTCCCGCATCAGGCACAGGTCGAGGGCGCCGGAGGTGAAGAGGCGTTCGAGGAGGCCGAGTCGGCCGAGTTCGGCGACGAGCGGGCGGTTGACGTGGCCCGGGTCGCCCTTCTCGGCCAGCGGGCGGAGCCGGTCCGCGGCGAGTGCGCGCAGCTCCGCGCACCAGGCGGTCTGTGCCGGATCGAGCGAGAATGCGGACATTGCCGGTCCCCTCTCCCCTGTTCGGGCTGCACTGCGAGGCTATCGCGGACCGTTGACTGTCGTCACCAACACGATACGCTCCTTGTGCGAGCCCACCACGACAAGGGGGCGAACCGCCATGGACCCCAGGGACCCCACGGATGCCGCGCGGCCGACGACCTCGGCCCGGACAGACGCCCACGTAAGCGCTTACGCAAACGATTACGCCCAGGGCGCCGCCGCTCATGAAGCGACCACCGCGGCCATCACCACGCCCACCGCCGCCGCCACCACGGCAAGCGCCCACATCGACACCTTCCCGCGCGACCACCTCCCGCCCCCCGGCCAGTGGCCCGAGCTCCGCTTCGACCTCCCGGAGCTCCGCTACCCCGAGCGCCTGAACTGCGCCGCCGAACTCCTCGCCCGTACGGCCCCGGACCGCACGGTCTTCCGTACGGCCTCCGGCGACACGTGGACGTACGGCGAACTCCGGATCCGCGTCGACCGGATCGCGCACATCCTGACCTCCGACCTGGGTGTCGTGCCCGGCAACCGCGTCCTGCTGCGGGGGCCCACGACGCCCTGGCTGGCCGCGTGCTGGCTGGCCGTCCTGAAGGCGGGCGCGGTCGCCGTCACGGTCCTCGCCCAGCAGCGGCCGCACGAACTGGCCACGATGTGCGACATCGCGCGGGTCGGGCACGCGCTGTGCGACATCCGGGCCGTGGACGACCTCGCCAAGGCGGAGATCCCCGGGCTGCGGATCACGACCTACGGAGGGGACGCCCCCGACGACCTCATGAACCGGAGCGCGCCCGAGGAGCCGTACGCCGCCGTGGACACCGCCGCCGACGACGTGGCGCTGATCGCGTTCACGTCCGGCACGACCGGTCGTCCCAAGGGCTGTATGCACTTCCACCGTGATGTGTTGGCGATAGCGGACACCTTCGCGAAGCATGTCTTGCGGCCACATGCCGACGATGTCTTCGCGGGCAGTCCCCCACTGGGCTTCACCTTCGGCCTCGGCGGCCTGGTGGTCTTCCCGATGCGCGTCGGCGCCAGTGCGCTGCTGCTCGAACAGGCGGGCCCCAAGCAGCTGTTGCCCGCCATCGCCGAGCAAGGCGTCTCGGTGCTCTTCACCGCCCCGACGGCGTACCGCGCGATGCTGGACGAGCTGGACGCGTACGACCTCACCTCCCTCCGGCGCTGCGTATCGGCCGGTGAGAACCTCCCCGCCGCCACCTGGCAGGCCTGGCACGAGCGCACCGGACTGCGCGTCATCAACGGCATAGGCGCCACCGAGTTGCTGCACATCTTCATCTCCGCGGCCGACGAGCACATCCGCCCCGGCACCACGGGCGTCCCCGTGCCGGGATGGCACGCGCGCGTGGTCGACGACGCGGGTGAGCCCGTGCCCGACGGCACGCCCGGCCTGCTCGCCGTGCGCGGCCCGGTCGGATGCCGCTACCTCGCCGACGCACGGCAGCGGGAGTACGTACGCGACGGCTGGAACATCACAGGCGACACCTATGTCCGCGACCCCGACGGCTACTTCCGGTATGTGGCACGCGCGGACGACATGATCATTTCCGCCGGGTACAACATCGCCGGCCCGGAGGTCGAGGACGCGCTCCTGCGTCACCCGGACGTGGTGGAGACGGCCGTCGTGGGACGGCGCGACGCGGCACGCGGCGAAGTCGTGGTCGCGTACGCGGTACTGCGGGCGGGCGTCCGCCAGGACGCCGAGGCGCTGCGTGCCTTCGTCAAGGCCGAGCTCGCACCGTACAAATGCCCGCGCGAGATCCTTTTCCTGGACGCGCTGCCGCGTACGGCGACGGGGAAGCTCCAGCGGTTCCGGCTGCGTACGGACGTCAACACGGCGCGCGCGGAAGGCGATTCCCTGCGAGGGGAAAGTGATCACTTGCCCGCGGACGACGATCCCGCGTGACGCCGACGATCTAGAATGATCAACGTGTCCGAGCAGCACGCCCCCCGGTCCCTGATCGTCACCTTCTACGGCGCGTACGGCCGCTTCACCCCCGGTCCCGTGCCCGTCGCCGAACTGATCCGGCTCCTCGCCGCCGTCGGCGTGGACGCGCCCGCGGTGCGTTCGTCGGTGTCCCGGCTCAAACGCCGGGGGCTGCTCCTGCCGGCGCGTACGGCGACGGGCGCGGCCGGGTACGTACTGTCGCCGGACGCGCGCCAGCTCCTCGACGACGGGGACCGCCGGGTCTACGCGGCGGAGCCCCCGGAGGACGACAGCTGGGTGCTCGCGGTGTTCTCCGTGCCGGAGTCCGAGCGGCAGAAACGTCATGTGCTGCGTTCCCGGCTGGCCGGCCTCGGCTTCGGAACGGCCGCCCCGGGGGTGTGGCTGGCGCCGGCCCGCCTCTACGAAGAGACCCGCCACACGTTGGAACGGCTGCGTCTCGACGCGTACGTGGAGCTGTTCCGCGGCGAGCACCTGGGCTTCACGGCGACGGTCGAGGCGGTCGCGCGCTGGTGGGACCTGGCCGCGATCGCCAAGCAGCACGAGGCGTTTCTCGACCGCCACGCGCGCGTGCTGCACGCCTGGGAGGCCCGGAAGGACACCCCGCCGGACGAGGCGTACCGCGACTACCTGCTCGCCCTGGACTCCTGGCGCCATCTCCCCTACGCCGATCCCGGGCTGCCTCCCGCACTGCTCCCGGAGGACTGGCCGGGCGCCCGCTCGGCGGCCGTCTTCCGGGCGCTGCACGAGCGGCTGCGGGACGCGGGGGCGGCTTTCGCGTGGGGGTCCCCCCGCTCGAGCGCAGCCGAGAGTGGGGGAGTACCGGAAAGCCCGCCGGAAACCTGAATCCGCGTGACGTCGGCCACAATTGATGTCTCAAAGGGAACGCTCAGGTCACTCCGGCCCTCTTCTCATAATCCTTACTTAGCCTTGTGACGCATGAGTCTGATGCGCAATGTAAACCGGGCGCTCTCCGCCACCACCGGTCTCCAGGTGCGTAGGGCCGTTCCCGCCACGCCGCCCCAGCCGAAAAAGGCCGCGGCGGCGAAACCCGGCAAGCGGCCCACGCCGGTGTACCGATGTCCTGCCCCCGAGGACCTAGCGACGGACCGGCTGCTGCGGCAGCCGGTCTTCATCATGTCGCCGGTGCGCTCCGGCTCGACGCTGCTGCGGATGCTCCTGAACGCGCACTCACGGCTGCACTCCCCGCACGAGACGCACATCCGCCGCCTGGAGGTCGACTACGGCACCAAGCTGTCGCAGCGCGCCATGAGCGCCCTCGACCTGGAGCGCGGCGATCTGGAGCACCTGCTGTGGGACCGCGTGCTCCACCGCGAGCTGGTCAGGTCCGGCAAGGACTTCATCGTCGAGAAGACGCCGAGCAACGCATTCGTGTACCAGCGCATCCGGGACTGCTGGCCCGACGCCCGCTTCGTCTTCCTGCTCCGCCACCCGGTGTCCATCGCCCGGTCCTGGCACGAGGGCGACCCCGACAAGCGGACCTACGACGAGGCCGCGGCCGACGCGCTGCGCTACATGAAGGCCGTCGAGAACGCCCGCAAGGGGCTCAGCGGCGGCCACGTCGTGCGCTACGAGGACATCACCGCCGACCCCGAGAAGGAGATGCGCGACCTCTGCGCTTTCCTGGACGTGGACTTCGAGCCGTCGATGCTCGAGTACGGCAAGAAGGACGACACCCAGGTCGTGAAGGGGCTCGGCGACTGGCGGGACAAGATCCGCACCGGCCAGGTGCAGAGCGGGCGAGCGCTGCCCGCCGAGGACGAGATCCCGGAGCTCCTGCGGCCGATGTGCGAGGTCTGGGGTTACAGCTCGTGAAGCCGCACGCCGAGATAGCCGAGGTGTGGCCGCGCGACGGGCGCGTCCGGCTCGTCGGACGCATCCACGGGAGACCCGCCGACGGCGACTGGCGGCTGCTCCTCGTCCGCCGTGGCCACGCCGGGCAGCGGCTGGACTACCCCGCGCAGGTGAAGGGCGACCGGTTCGAGGGCGAGCTGCCCATCGCCGACCTGGCGGTGGCCGACGCCGCCGAGCTGGAGGAGTGGGACATCCATCTCACCGACGGTGAGGTGGAGTTGCGGGCCGGACGACAGCTCGACGACATCCGTGGCAAGAAGAAGATCTTGGTCTATCCGGAACAGCGGGTACATGGCATCGACGTGCGTCCGTACTACACGGTGAAGGACAACCTTTCACTGGTGTGCCGCAAGTGCCGTACAGGAGCCACGACATGACGGACCACCAGATCCGGCAGACCCGGAAGCGGCCGAAGATCCGCTACCTGCTCCTGCACGCGTACGGCCGCGGCGGCACCATCCGCACAGTGATGAACCAGGCCAACTCCCTGGTCCAGGCGGGCTGGGAGGTCGAGCTGGTGAGCGCGCTGCGCCGCCGGAACGACATCCAGTTCCCGCTCGACCCGCGTGTGACGGTCTCCACGGTCGTCGACCTGCGCGAGGAGGCATACACCCCGCCGTCCGGCATGGTCGGGCGCTGGCAGGACTGGCGCCGAGGGCGGCTGGCCGAGCAGCCCGCACGGCATGTCCCGAAGGGCGAGTTCGGCTACCGCTACTTCAACCGGCACGTCGAACAGCGGCTGATCGCGTACCTGTCCTCGCTGCGGGACGGCGTCCTGGTGACCACACGGCCCGCCCTCAACTTCCTTGCCGCGGAGCACGCGAAGGGCGGTGTGCTGCGGGTCGCGCAGGAGCACATGAACCACGGCACGCACAAGCGTGACGTGCAGCAGCGCATCCGGGAGGCCTATCCGCGCTTCGACGCGGTCGCCGTCCTGACGGAACGGGACCGCCAGGAGTACGAGGAGCTGCTGCCCGGCACACGGGTCGTCCACATCCCCAACGCCGTGCACTCCCTCGACCAGGTCCCCTCCGACCACCACTCGAAGATCGCGGTGGCGGCCGGCCGGCTGTTCCCCCAGAAGGGCTTCGACCTGTTGATCCCGGCGTGGGCGAAACTCGTCGAGACGTACCCCGACTGGCAGCTGCGGATCTACGGCAGCGGCGAGAAGAAGGCCGAACTGCGGGCGCTCATCGACGAGCACCACCTCTACAACCACGTGTTCCTCATGGGCCACACGGACCGGCTCGACGACGAACTCGCCAAGGCCTCCTTCTACGTGCTCAGTTCGCGCTTCGAGGGACTGCCGATGGTGATGATCGAGGCGATGAGTCACTCGCTGCCGGTGGTGAGTTTCGACTGTCCGACCGGGCCGTCGGACGTACTCACGCATGGAGTTGACGGGCTGTTGGTTCCGCCCGAGGATCCCGACGCGCTCGCCGAGGCCATGGCCAAGCTGATGGCCGACCGGGCGCTGCGCGCGGACATGGGCGTCGCGGCGGTGCTGACGGCCGCCTCGTACGGTCCCGACGCCGTGCACCCGCGCTGGGAGGCCCTCTTCGGCGAACTCCACGAACCATCCGGACAACGGCACCCCGCCGGGGACGCCGCGAAAGGACAGCACGCATGACCATCTCGACAAGGCCGCAGGGAGCCACGATCTGGCTCACCGGGCTGCCGAACGCGGGCAAGACCACGATCGCCCGCGTTCTCGCCGGTCGGCTGCGTTCCGAGGGCCACCGCGTGGAGGTCCTCGACGGCGACGAGATCCGCAGGTTCCTCTCCGCGGGCCTCGGCTTCTCGCGCGAGGACCGCAACACCAACGTGCAGCGCATCGGCCTGGTCGCCGAAGTCCTCGCGCGCAACGGGGTGTTGGCCGTGGTGCCCGTCATCGCCCCGTACGCCGACAGCCGCGAGGCGGTACGCAAGCGGCACGAGGCGAGCGGGACGCCGTACTTCGAGGTGCATGTCGCCACTCCGGTCGAGGTGTGCGCCGAGCGTGACGTGAAGGGGCTGTACGCGCGGCAGGCCGCGGGTCAGCTGACCGGGCTCACGGGCGTCGACGACCCGTACGAGCCACCGCTGGACCCGGCCCTCACCCTGAAGACGCAGGCGCAGACGCCGGAGGAGTCGGCGGACGCGGTGCACGCGGTGCTGGCGGACAGAGGGCTCGTGTGAACCCGGTGAGCGCTCATCGACCAGGTGAACGCGGAGATCGCCGCGTCCCGGCTCACCGAGCGGGGTGCCACGCGCGCCGACGACAAGATGTCCGAGGCCGCGATGGAAGACCGCAAGCGCGAGGGGTACTTCCAACCATGACCAGCACGACCATCGCCCAAATGGCGGACCTCGGTGAGGCGAGGAGAGGTGGATTCGGTCAAGTCCCCAGTGTGAGCCGGGGTTTGGGTGCGTCGGTGCGCCCGGTCTGCGGACGCCGGCGCCCCGCGCGGTAGGGCGCGGGCCACTCGACCCCGGGTCCCGTGTAGCCCTGCTCGGCCGCCGCGTGCACCGTCCAGTGGGGGTCGTACAGATGCGGCCGGGCGAGGGCACACAGGTCTGTACGCCCCGCCAGAATCAGGGAGTTGACGTCGTCCCAGGAGGAGATCGCGCCGACGGCGATCACCGGGATGCCGGTCTCGTTGCGGATGCGGTCGGCGTACGGCGTCTGGTACGAGCGCCCGTACTCCGGCCGTTCGTCCGCCACCACCTGCCCCGTCGAGACGTCGATCGCGTCGGCGCCGTGGGCGGCGAAGGCACGGGCGACGGTGACGGCGTCGTCTCCCGTGGTGCCGCCGTCGGCCCAGTCGGTGGCGGAGATCCGTACGGTCATCGGCCGGTGCTCCGGCCACACGGCCCGTACGGCGTCGAACACTTCCAGCGGGAAGCGCAGCCTGTCCTCCAGCGTCCCGCCGTACGCGTCCGTCCGTCGGTTGGTCAGCGGGGACAGGAAGCCGGACAGCAAGTAACCGTGAGCGCAGTGCAGTTCGAGCAGATCGAAGTCACAGCGGGCCGCCCGCCAGGCGGCGGCGGTGAACTGCTCGCGAAGCTCGGCGAGTTGAGTCAGCGTCAGTTCCTGAGGTGTCTGGTTCTCCGGCCTGTACGGGATCGGGGACGCGGCCACGAGCGGCCAGTTGCCCTCTTCCAGGGGTTCGTCGATGCCCTCCCACATCAGCTTGGTCGAGCCCTTGCGGCCGGAGTGACCGAGCTGCACACCGATCGCGGTACCCGGCGCCCGCCTGTGCACGAAGTCGGTGATCCGCCGCCAGGACTCGGCCTGTTGACCGGTGTAGAGCCCCGCGCAGCCCGGTGTGATCCGGCCCTCCGGACTCACGCACACCATCTCCGTCATGACCAGCCCGGCGCCGCCCAGCGCCCGTGCGCCCAGGTGGACGAGGTGGAAGTCGCCGGGCACTCCATCCTCGGCCGAGTACATGTCCATCGGCGAGACGACGACACGGTTGCGCAGGGTCAGGCCGCGCAGCCGGAACGGGGTGAACATCGGCGGCGTACCGGGCGGGCAGCCGAACTCGCGCTCCACGGACTCGGTGAAGCGGGCGTCGCGCAGCCGCAGGTT
The DNA here is from genome assembly GCF_052245575.1 of Streptomyces sp. 2A115. Lineage (NCBI taxonomy): Bacteria > Bacillati > Actinomycetota > Actinomycetes > Kitasatosporales > Streptomycetaceae > Streptomyces > Streptomyces sp. 2A115. The sequence goes on from NZ_JBQQCG010000033.1 coordinate 101,109, forward strand.
GTCGTGCGTGACCCGGCGGCTTCTGGTGAGCAGGTTGAAGGCGAACTGGCGAGGGGGCTGGCCGAGATAGCGGCCCAGGTTCTCGAACCACTCCAGGCTTGCGCGCGCCGCCCGCTGGGTGGAGGCGACGACGGGACGCCGCTCCTCCTCGTACGCGGCCAGGGCGTCCGCGATGCCCGGCCGCTCCTCCAGACACGCGGCCAGCGCCAGCGCGTCCTCGACGGCGAGCTTCGTACCGGAGCCGATGGAGAAGTGCGCGGTGTGCGCGGCGTCGCCGAGCAGCACCACGTTCCCGTGCGACCAGCGCTCGTTGACGACGGTCCGGAAGGTGGTCCACGCGGACTTGTTGGACCTGAGCGGCCGTCCCCCGAGCGCGTCCGCGAAGATCTTGGCGCACCGCTCGACGGACTCCTGGGGGTCGAGGTCCGCGAACCCGGCCGCCTCCCACACCTCCTCGCGCATCTCGACGATGACGGTCGAGGCGTCGGCCGCATAGGGGTAGCCGTGCAGCTGCATCACGCCGTGCTCGGTCTCCGCGATCTCGAATCGAAACGCGTCGAAGGCGAAGTCGGCGGCGAGCCAGATATAGCGGCACTGATGCGTGACCACATGTGGCCTGAACACATCGGTGTACGCCTCACGGGTGGTGCTGTTCACACCGTTCGCCGCGACGACGAGGTCGTACGTCTCCGAGAGCCACTCCGGATGCGGCGCCTGCGTACGGAAGCGCAACTCGACCCCGAGCGAGCGGCAGCGCTCGTGCAGGATCTCCAGGAGCCGACGCCGGCCGAGAGCCGCGAAGCCGTGGCCGCCGGAGGTGTGACGGGTGCCCCGGTGCACGATGTCGATGTCGTCCCAGCGCACGAACTCGCCCTGCAGGGCCGCGTATACGACCGGGTCGGCGTGCTCGATGCCGCCGAGCGTCTCGTCGGAGAGAACGACACCGAAGCCGAAGGTGTCGTCGGGGGCGTTGCGCTCCCAGACGGTGACCTCGCGGGACGGGTGGAGACGCTTCAGGAGGGCGGCGGCGTAGAGGCCGCCGGGGCCGCCGCCGATGATTGCGATGCGTTGGGGGTGGCCAATCGTTTCCGGCGGCTGCGGGCCGGTGGGAGCTGGGCGGTCCCCCACTCTCGGCTCCGCCCCCACTCTCGACTTCTCTTGAGCGGGGGGACCCCAATGAGCGGGAGGACTCCCATCGCGGCGGAGTCGCACATCGACACAGCCCCGCGCCCCTGAGGTAGGCACAACTACCGCCCCCTCCATTTGGGAGGTCGCTTGTCCTTGAACGCCGCGTGGAACTCTGCGTAGTCCTCGCCGTTCATGAGCAAGGCCTGGGTGGCGGCGTCCAGCTCGACGCTCGCGGCGAGCGGCATGTCCAGTTCGGCCGTGAGCAGGGCCTTCGTCTGGGCGTACGCGAGGGCCGGACCCTCGGCGAGCCGGCGGGCCAGTTCCCCGGCGACCTCGTCCGTGCGCCCCTCCTCCGTCAGCTCGCTGATCAGCCCGATCCGCTCGGCCTCGGGCGCCCGCACCGGCTCGCCCAGCATCAGCAGCCGTGTCGCGTGCCCGAGCCCGACGATCCGGGGCAGCAGATACGCGGCGCCCATGTCGCCGCCGGACAGCCCGACCCGCGTGAAGAGGAAGGCGAAGCGTGCGCTCGGATCCGCCACCCGGAAGTCGGCGGCGAGGGCGAGCACCGCGCCCGCGCCCGCCGCCACGCCGTGCACCGCCGCGATCACCGGGAAGGGGCATTCGCGTACGGCCCGTACGACCTGCCCGGTCATCCGGTTGAAGTCGAGCAGCTGGGACGTGTCCATGGACAGGGTCGCGCCGATGATCTCGTCGACGTCGCCGCCGGAGCAGAACCCGCGCCCCTCGCCGGCCAGCACCAGGGCGCGTACGGACTTCTCCCGGGACAGCTCGGCCAGCAGGTCCCGCAGGTCGGCGTACGCGCCGAAGGTGAGCGCGTTCAGCTTCTCGGGGCGGGCCAGGGTGACCGTGGCGACGCCGTCGGCGAGCTCACAGCGCAGATGCCGCCAGTCGGGCGTGCGGGTCGCGGAGCCGATGAAGGGACTCATGACGTGCGGCCTCCTCGGGCGGGGGCGGCGGCTCGCTCCGAAGCGGAGCGGGAGCGTCGGTCGCGCTACACCTCGAAGCTATCACTCATCTGTGACTGTCGTCACGAGTACGCGATAGGCCGGTAACGGAGCCCAGTCGCGAAGTCACGGCTCGGCGATAAGCCCGTAACACGGGAGCAAACCGCGGGAGTGGATCCGTTCATCTGGGTACGCAGCCCAATACCGGGTCGAACGTCCCGAAAAAAGCCCGCCTAGGGACTCTTTCCGGCCACGTCGTACCATTCCTATTGTTGAAAGCAGGACAACCTGCTCCATGAACGGACCCGCCTTGCACGAGCCCCACGCCCCAGCCTCCTGGCGTATCGCCCTGCCGCACACCTCAGCGGCCGTGCCCGTCGCCCGCGCCCTGGTCCGTACCGCCCTCGCCGAGATCGAGCACGCCGCCGACAGCGACACCGCGGAGCTGCTCACCGCCGAACTGGTGGCCAACGCCGTGGAGCACACCAAGGGCGACACGCCGATAGAGCTGGTCGTGGAACTGCTGCCCACCGGCTGCCGGGTCGAGGTGCACGACCCCGACCCCGCCCCGCCGGGCGATCTGACGGTCCCCGACCCGTCGGGCGAGCCCGACCCCTGGCAGGAGCACGGACGCGGCCTCCTGCTGATCCGCACCCTCAGCTCGTCGTGCGGCCACCGGCCGACCGAGTCCGGGAAGGCCGTCTGGTTCAGGCTGCCGGTGGTGCCCCGGCAGCGCAGGCCGGTGTAACGGACGGCCGGGCAACGGACGTAAAGCCCTTCTTCAGAACTCTCGGCCCTTCAGAACTCTCGGGCGAGCCCCTCAGGCGAGCGTCGCCACCAGGACCGCCTTGATCGTGTGCAGCCGGTTCTCCGCCTCGTCGAAGACGACCGAGTGGGCCGACTCGAAGACCTCGTCGGTGACCTCCAGGGAGTCCAGGCCGTGCCGCTCGTGGATCTCACGGCCGACCTTGGTACCCAGGTCGTGGAAGGCGGGCAGGCAGTGCAGGAACTTGACGTCCGCGTTGCCGGTGGCGCGCAGGACGTCCATCGTCACGGCATACGGGCCGAGGGCGGCGATGCGCTCGTCCCAGACGTCCTTGGGCTCACCCATGGAGACCCAGACGTCGGTGGCGACGAAGTCGACGCCCGCGACGCCCGCGGCGACGTCCTCGGTGAGGGTGACGCGGCCGCCGCTGGTCTCGGCGAGCTTCCGGGCGTGATCGATGACCTCCTCGGCCGGCCAGTAGGCCCGCGGGGCCACAATGCGGACGTCCATCCCGAGGAGCGCGCCCGTGACCAGGTAGGAGTTGCCCATGTTGAGGCGCGCGTCACCCAGGTAGGCGAAGGCGATCTCGCCGAGCGGCTTCTCCGAGTGCTCGGTCATCGTGAGCACGTCGGCGAGCATCTGCGTGGGGTGCCAGTCGTCGGTCAGACCGTTGTAGACGGGTACGCCCGCGTGGGCGGCCAGCTCCTCGACATTCTCCTGGCTGTCCCCGCGGTACTGGATCGCGTGGAACATCCGGCCGAGCACCCGCGCGGTGTCCTTCACGGACTCCTTGTGCCCTATCTGCGAGCCCGACGGGTCGAGATACGTGGTCGACGCGCCCTGGTCCGCGGCCGCGACCTCGAACGCGCAGCGCGTACGCGTCGAGGTCTTCTCGAAGATCAGCGCGATGTTCCGGCCCCGCAGGTACTGGGTCTCCGTCCCGGCCTTCTTCGCCGCCTTCAGCTCGGCGGCGAGCTCGATCAGACCGCGGAACTCCTCGTCCGTGAAGTCCAGCTCCTTCACGAAGTGGCGGCCGGCGAGGGCATGGGGGACTGTCGCCATGGGGCGCTCCAGGGTTGCGTGGACACGGACGCCTGGAATTCTATACGACGTCACACATTTCTATACGGTCCCATGTTCGAAGGCGGCACACCGGCGTCGGCTAACCCACCGGGTCCCTCACCACTGGACAGCTCATACAGCGCGGGCCGCCCCGACCCCGGCCCAACTCGCTGCCCGGGATCTCGATCACCTCGATGCCCTGCTTGCGCAGATGCGTGTTCGTGGTCGCGTTCCGCTCGTACGCGACGACGACACCCGGCTCGACCGCGAGGACGTTGCAGCCGTCGTCCCACTGCTCGCGCTCGGCGGCGTGCACGTCCTGCGTGGCGGTGAGCACCCGGATCCGGTCGAGCCCGAGAGCCGCGGCGATCGCGCGGTGCATGTGCTCCGGCGGATGGTCGGTGACCTTCAGCTCCTTGTCGCCGACGCCCGGTTCGATGGTGTACGAGCGGAGCATGCCGAGCCCCGCGTACTGCGTGAAGGTGTCGCCGTCGACCATCGTCATCACCGTGTCCAGGTGCATCAGCGCCCGCCGCTTGGGCATGTCGAGCGCCACGATCGTCTCCGCCGACCCGGCGGCGAACAGCTTGTGCGCGAGCATCTCCACGGCCTGGGGTGTCGTCCGCTCGCTCATGCCGATGAGCACGGCGCCGTTGCCGATCACCAGCACGTCGCCGCCCTCGATGGTGGACGGGTAGTCGGCCTGCCCCTCCGACCAGAGGTGGAAGCCCTCGTCCCGGAACAGCGGATGATGCCGGTAGATCGCCTCGAAGTGCACGGTCTCGCGCTGCCGCGCCGGCCAGCGCATGGCGTTGATGGAGACGCCGTCGTAGATCCAGGCGGAGGTGTCCCGGGTGAAGAGGTGGTTGGGCAGCGGTCTGAGAAGGAAGTCGTCGAGGTCCATGACGTGGAAGCGCACGGACGTCGGCTCCGGGTGCGCGTCCAGGAACTCCCGCTTGGTCATCCCGCCGACAAGCGCCTCGGCCAGTGCCGCGGCGGGCATCGTCTCGAAGGCCTCCCGGAGGTGGTCGGTGGCCAGCGGACCGTACTCCTTCTCGTCGAAGACCCGGTCCAGTACGAGTGACCTGGCCACCGGGATCCCCAGGGCCTCGGTCAGCAGGTCACCGAAGAGGTGGACGGTGACCCCGCGGTCGCGCAGCACGTCCGCGAATCCGTCGTGCTCGGCGCGCGCCCGGCGCACCCACAGGACGTCGTCGAAGAGCAGGGCGTCCTTGTTGCTGGGGGTGAGCCTTTTGAGCTCTAGATCCGGCCGGTGAAGTATGACGCGGCGCAGCCGCCCGGCCTCGGAGTCGACGTGGAATCCCATGCCTCCATCCTGACCATTCGGGCGCGTGTTCACCCGCCGATTGCCGCGAAGTCCCTGGGGGCTGCGCCCCCAGACCCCCGCTTTCGGCCTGGACGGCCTCGTCCTCAAACGCCGGACGGGCTGAAAATGGCGGGCCCCGGCCGCGAAAATTCAGCCCCTCCGGCGTTTGGCGAAACCCCTACAACCGCGGATCCACCGGCTCCGACTCCAGCGCCAGCACCCCGAACACCGCCTCATGCACCCGCCACAACGGCTCCCCCTCCGCCAGCCGATCCAACGCCTCCAAGCCCAGCGCGTACTCCCGAAGAGCCAGCGACCGCTTGTGGTTGAGGAACCTCCCCCGCAGCCGGTCGAGGTTCTCGGGACGCGTGTACTCGGGCCCGTAGATGATCCGGAGGTACTCACGCCCACGACACTTGATGCCGGGCTGCACAAGCCGCCCCGCCCCGCCCCCACTCTCGACTTCGCTCGAGCGGGGGGACCCCCGCCGCACCACGGCCTCGACCGGCTTGACGACCATGCCCTCGCCACCGCGTCCGGTCATCTCCAGCCACCAGTCGACACCGGCCTGGACCGACGCGGGGTCGCCGGTGTCGACGAACAGCCGCCGGGTGGTCTGCAGCAGCCCGGTGGTGTCAGCCGTCACCATCCGGTCGATCAGCGCGAGCTGTTCGTCGTGCGGCAGCCCCGCCAGGCTCCGTCCCCGCACGGCAAGGACCTGGAAGGGCGCGAGCCGCACCCCGTCGAGGCCGGACGTGGTCCAGCAGTAGCGCCGGTACGCGTCGGTGAAGGAGGCGGCGTCGGCGGCCCGTTCCTGCTGCTTCACCAGCAGGTCCTGTACGTCGACACCACGCGCCGCGGCGCCTTCGAGCGCGGCGACCGCTCCCGGGAACACCGCCCCCGCGGCGGCCCCCACAGCGGCGTACTGCGTGCGCAGCAGCCCGGACGCCTTGAGCGACCACGGCATCAACTCGGCGTCCAGGAGCACCCAGTCGGTCTCCAGCTCGTCCCACAGCCCGGCCTCGGTCACGGCGCTCCGCAGCCGCCCGAGGACCTCCTCGGTGACGGCGGGATCGGAGAAGAAGGGCCGCCCGGTACGGGTGTACAACGAACCGGTCACCCCTCCCCCACTGCTCGAAGGAGCGTGAGAGGTCCCCCCGACCCCGAACCGCTCCCGCGCGACCTCCGCGTCCCGGCACACCAGCGCGACCGCCCGCGACCCCATGTGCTTCTCCTCGCACACGACCCGCGCGATCCCGTCCGCCTTGTACTGCGCGAAGGCCTCCGCCGGGTGTTCCAGGTAGCCGTCGACGTGCGACGTCGCGGTCGGCGACATCGTCGGCGGCAGATACGGCATCAGCCGCGGGTCCACGGCGAAGCGACTCATGACCTCAAGGGCCGCGGCGGCGTTCTCCTCGCGTACGGAGACCCGTCCGGCGTGCCGGGTCTCGACGAATCGGCGGCCGTGCACGTCGGCGAGGTCGAGCGGGCGTCCGTCGTGGCCGCCGGGCGCCTCGGTGCGCAACGGCTTGACCGGCTCGTACCAGACCCGCTCGGCCGGTACGTCGACGAGCTCGCGCTCCGGCCAGCGCAGCGCGGTGAGCTTGCCGCCGAACACGGCACCGGTGTCCAGGCAGATGGTGTTGTTCAGCCAGGTGGCCTCCGGCACCGGCGTGTGTCCGTAGACGACCGCGGCCCGGCCCCGGTAGTCCTCCGCCCACGGGTAGCGCACCGGCAGGCCGAACTCGTCGGTCTCGCCGGTCGTGTCGCCGTACAGCGCGTGCGAGCGCACCCGGCCCGACGTACGCCCGTGGTACTTCTCGGGCAGCCCGGCGTGGCAGACGACGAGGCGGCCGCCGTCGAGTACGTAGTGACTGACGAGTCCGTCCACGAACTCCCGTACGCGCTGCTTGAACTCCTCGCTCTGCCCCTCCATCTGCTCGATCGTCTCGGCGAGTCCGTGCGTGTGCTGGACCTTGCGGCCCTTGAGGTAACGCCCGTACTTGTTCTCGTGGTTGCCCGGCACGCACAGCGCGTCGCCCGAGGCCACCATGGACATCACGCGGCGCAGTACGCCCGGGCTGTCCGGGCCGCGGTCGACGAGGTCGCCGACGAAGACCGCCTTACGGCCCGCCGCGTGTACGCCGTCGTCGTAGCCCAATTTGCCGAGCAGGGACTCCAGTTCGGCGGCGCAGCCGTGGATGTCGCCGATGATGTCGAACGGGCCGGTGAGGTGCGTCAGGTCGTTGAACCGCTTCTCGGTGCGGACCCCGGCGCTCTCGATCTCCTCCACATCCCGCAGGATGTGCACCTTCCTGAATCCCTCGCGCTCCAAGTGCCGCAGCGAGCGCCTGAGTTCGCGGGTGTGCCGCTGGATGACGCGGCGCGGCATGTCGGCCCGGTCGGTGCGGGACGCGTTGCGCTCGGCGCACACGTCCTCGGGTACGTCGAGCACGATGGCGATGGGCAGCACGTCGTGCTTCCTGGCGAGGTCGATCAGCTGCTTACGGCTCTCGGACTGCACGTTGGTCGCGTCGACGACCGTGCGCCGGCCCGCCGCGAGCCGCTTGCCCGCGATGTAGTGCAGGACGTCGAAGGCGTCCCCGCTGGCGCTCTGGTCGTTCTCGTCGTCGGCGACGAGACCGCGGCAGAAGTCGCTGGAGATGACCTCCGTCGGCTTGAAGTGCCGTCGCGCGAAGGTGGACTTGCCCGAGCCGGACGCGCCGATCAGCACCACGAGGGAGAGGTCGGTGACGGGCAGGACACGTGCCTTGGTGATCTCGTCGGTCATGCGGCCTTCTCCTCCTTCGTGGTCCGAGTGGTCATCGTGGCTGTGCTCATTGAGAAGACGGCCATCTGCGTCGGCGGCCCCACCTCGGGGTCGTCCGGCCCGACCGGCACGAACTCCACGCCGTAGCCGTGCCGTTCGGCAACCGTCCCCGCCCAGGCCCGGAACTCCTCGCGCGTCCACTCGAAGCGGTGGTCGCCGTGCCGGACGTGGCCGGCGGGGAGGGTCTCCCAGCGGACGTTGTACTCGACGTTCGGCGTCGTCACGATCACGGTCCGGGGGCGTGCGGAACCGAACACGGCGTACTCCAGGGCGGGCAGCCGCGGCAGGTCGAGGTGCTCGATGACCTCGCTGAGCACCGCGGCGTCGTACCCCTTGAGCCGCTTGTCGGTGTACGCGAGCGAGCCCTGCACGAGCTTGACGCGCTCGGCCTGCCGCTCACCCATCCGCTCCAGCTTGAGCCGCCGGGCGGCGATGGTGAGCGCCCGCATCGAGACGTCGACCCCGACGATCTCGGTGAAGCGCGTGTCCTTCAGCAGCTCCTGCACCAACTGGCCCTGTCCGCACCCGAGATCGAGCACGCGTCCGGCGTCGGCGGCCTTCAGCGCGGCGACGATCGCGTCCCGCCGGTGGACCGCGAGCGGCACGGGCTTCTCGTCCGTGTCCTGCGACTCGTCGACGGCGTTGTCGATCTCCTCGACCTCACTGTCGTCCGCCTCGGCCAGCCGTACGAGTTCCAGCCGCTCCATGGCCTCCCGGGTGAGCGACCAACGGCGCGACAGATAGCGGCTGGTGATCAGCTTCTGCTCCGGGTGCGCCGGCAGCCAGCCCTCCCCGGCCCGCAGCAGCTTGTCGACCTCGTCGGACGAGACCCAGTAGTGCTTGGCGTCGTCGAGCACGGGGAGAAGGACGTACAGGTGGCGCAACGCGTCGGAGAGCCGCTGCTCACCCTCCAGTACGAGGCGTACGTACCGGGAGTCGCCCCACTCGGGGAACTCGGCGTCCAGCGCGACCTGTTCGGCCGTCACCGTCCAGCCGAGCGGTTCGAAGAGCGCCCGTACGAGGTCGGCGCCGCCGCGTGCCGGCAGTGCGGGTACCTCGACGCGCAGGGGCAGCGGCCGTGCGGGAAGTTCGGGTTTCGCGTGGCAGACGCCCTTCATCGCGCTGGAGAACACGCTGCTCAGCGCCACGGCGAGGAGGGACGACGCGGCGTACGGCCGGTCGTTGACGTACTGGGCGAGAGCAGCGTCGGGGGCGCCGCCACGGCCCTTGCCCTTGCCGCGCCGGACCAGTGCCACCGCGTCGACCTCCAACAGCAGCGCCGCCGTGCAGCGTTCGGGGCTCGCCTCCGGGTAGAGGACGTGTGCCTTGCCATAGGAGGTCGAGAACGCCTGCGCCTTGTCGGGGTGCTTGTGCAGCAGGAAACCGAGGTCGGTGGCCGGGTGTTCTGGGGTGCCGGTGGTACTGATCGTCAGGAACACAGTGGGTATGCCTCGATATGCCTTCTGAGCTGCGGATACTGACCGTTCGGACAGTGCGGACCGTGCGGACCGGCGCTGTGGGCATCGCGTGCGCGTGCGCCCGATGCTCGCGTGCGTATGTGCCGGATGTGCCGGATGTGCCGGATGCTGTTGAAGCACAGCAGTGGGATGGCGCGCTTGGGTGATCACAGCTCCTGGCCCTTCCTCAAGCTCGTAGCGGTGAATACGCCGCGCTGCGGTAGGCCGCCCGCGCAACGCCCCTTCTTCGGCGCGCCTGCTCAACGTACAGCGAACGCCGTCGGCGGATTCGGGAATTTTCACCGCGCCGTCTCCACTCGGCCCAGGGCACCAGGGCGAACTCGGGCAGTCCGGCGGGCAGGGAAGCGGGTCAAGGGTCCGCTCGGCCCCGGTTGGTTCCGCGGCACCTGCGTCGCGTCACGCGGGGAAGGCGGAAGCCCCACTCCGTACCAGTCGGGACTTGGAAGGTGAGCGCGCCTGCAGGGGATCGGTGGTGTTTGTCACAGGCACGGCAGACGGCAGTCCTCGGCGGCAGCTCAGCGTGCGGCAGGTTCGAACAGTTCGATGAGGTTGCCCGCCGGGTCGGGGAGCAGGATCTGGCGTCCGCCCGGTCCTGCGACGACATCACCGCGGAAGGACAGACCGGCGGTACGCAGCCGGTCGATCTCGGTGTCGAGGTCGTCGACGATGAGATGGATGCGGTTGCGGCCCGGCGCGCTGGAGTCATCGGGCGTGGCCCGGGCGCCGGAGCTCGCCGGACCGGACAGCAGCAGCCGCAGCGGGCCGCGGACCACGTCGGCGAAGGCGGGCGCGGGATTGGTGTGCAGGGTGAAGCCGAGGTGGGTGGTGTAGAAGCGAACCGCGGCGGCTACATCGTCGACGATGTAGCGGACGCTGGCGAGCTCGTCGAGTGTTGTCATGGCTGGATCTCCGGGGTGGTGGCGCGGACGAGGACGGGCAGCAGGTAGCGGACACGGATGTCTAGCTCCGCCGCCATGTGCCGGAAGGCGGGGTAGCTTGCCTGGTCGTTGTCGCCGTCGGCAGCGGGATCGGGGATGCTCCAGTGGGTCAGTCGCGGCTGATCGCTGAACTCGGGGTAGACCTCACGAACCTTGTCGCACAGGCTGATCAGGTGATCGAAACGGTGGTGGGCCACCGTGTCCAGATGGCGCGGCCTCTGGTCGGCGATGTCGATGCCGTAGTGCTCGCCCAGGACCCGTACGGCGTTCGGATGGATACGCGGTTTGGGCTGGCTGCCGGCGCTGATCACCTCCACGTGGCCGCTGGTGCGGTGGCGCAGCAGGGCCTCGGCGATCGGTGAGCGGGCACTGTTGCCGGTGCACGCGAACAGCACGTAGGGCCGGGCCGACTGCTCGGCAGGCGTGGGAAGTGGCGGGCTGGGATCGAGGCGCAACGCCGGGTGCAGGGCGACGCCGGCGGCTGTCAGCGCGTGCGCGCAGCGCTCCAGATCCAGGTGGTAGTAGCTGTCGCGCCCGTCGAAGCTGCTCCGACGGGCGGTGACCAGTCCGCTGCGGCGCAGCAGTCGCAGATGGTAGGAGACCAGGTTCTGCGGGTGGCCGAGCAGGTCGACCAGCTCACGGACCCGGTAGTCACTTCCGGCCAGCGCGGTCAGCAACCGCCACCGCAGTGGGTTGGCGGCCAGACGCACAAACGCCGGGGCGACTTGCCCTGTGGGCACCATGCCACCAGAATACATCAAACCCACTTGATGGATTCCTCGGTGAATGGTGTCCGTACCGTCGGCCGGCGCCCCGCGCCCCGCGCCTCGGGCCGTACGCCGGGAATGCGCGTCCGAGTCGTACCGGCCCGTCCCGCC